>CATWBR010000044.1 GCA_958349075.1 uncultured Clostridium sp. | reverse complement strand
ATATAAATGTTAACCCATATAAACAATTCGATCCCGCTCACAGCAGTATGACTTACAGGAATACTCGCGTGACTTTATCAGGAGGCGCCGTGGAACTATATCAATTAAAATATTTTCTGGAACTGGTAAAAACCGAACATGTCTCTGCTGCCGCCGATTTTCTGAATATTTCCCAGTCGGCGCTCAGCAAAAATATAACTGCCCTTGAAAATGAGCTGAATCTCCAATTATTTGATCGGACCAAAAACCGCCTCAAATTGAATCATAATGGCCTTATTTTCGCAAAATATGCCGAGCAGGCGCTCAATACCCTTACCCTCGGCGTCAATACAGCCAGAAGTATCTCTTATGAGACTTTGGGAATGATTCGTATCTACTGCTATGCATACGCTCCAATCATTACATCATGCGCAAACGCATATTCTTCCCTTAATCCTCTTATTGACTTCGATATCAGCCAGTCAAATATGCTGATAAACCAAAACCAAAGTGAGGATTTGGATTTTATCCTGTATTCCTCCTCCAATAACTATCCCATTGTGAATAAGGAACAGTTCTGGGTATCTCAGCCGCTTTTTCAGGAGAATATGGTATTAATAGCATCCGAAAACTGCAAAGATTTTCCTTCCGTGGTAAAGAAAGATGCAGAGTTTATTGATTTGGCTTATTTTGACACTACGCCCTTTGTTGTCATGTCCCAGTCCGATTTGTTTTTTAGCGATATCACCTATTCTCTTTGTCAAAAATCAGGTTTCATACCAAGAACCTTTTATCAGACCGACGATTTTCTCACGAAAATCCATACTATCCGACACGGTCTGGCGGTTTCCCTGATTCCGGAGTCATGTCTTTCGGACGCCCTGGCACTTTGCCCTGGTCTGAGGCATTACAAATTGTCTGAGCCGGGTAAATCACGGACTGTATATCTGATGAGGCATCGGAAAGCCCTGATGACGGAAGCCGCTATGGATTTCTGGAACTTTGTACTGGATTATTACCGGCTGCCTGAGGATTCATCTGTCGATTAATCACAGTATCCTGATTTCGGACAGTGCTAATAGAAATCACATTTGGGAACAACGAAAAGCACGCTTCGCGAACTTTTCATTGCCACTCAATAAAGGGGCTGTGGAAAAATGGATTTTGGTTATCTCCATTTTTTCACAGCCCCATCATATGTTGTATACTAAATGAAACAAAGGCGTTTACCAGCCTATCGGTCTTCTTCCTTAATCCGATATTTCTTCATCTTTCTCCACAGCGTCGTCCTGCTGATATGAAGCAGCTCTGCCGCTTTCGTGCAATTCCCGTCCGCCTCATCCAGGGCGGCCTTGATCCGTTCCTTTTCCCTGCACTCCCGTCCTTGTGCGCCTGCTGCCCCTCCGTCCGGAATCCGTTCCGGGATATCCGCGGGCTCCATGGGTGCCGTCTCTGAAAACGAGTTTCCAAAAAGGGCCATTTTCACGTCCTCCACTGAAATCTCGGTCTCCGTTGCAAAGATGGCGGCCCGTTCAATGATGTTGGACAGTTCTCTTATGTTTCCATAATAGCGGTGTGTCTTCAAAAGCTCCAGCGCGCCGGGCGCAATGCCCGTAAGCTCCCGTCCGTGCTTTTCTCCAAAGGTCCTTGCAAACTGCAGGGCCAGGGGCGGAATATCTTCCGCCCTCTCCTCCAGCAGGGGAAGCTGAAGGGTTAAAACGCTCAACCGATAGTACAAATCCTTCCGGAAATTGCCCTTTTTCATCTCCTCCAGCAGATTTTTATTCGTTGCCGTGATAATTCTCACATCCACCGGGATCACGGAGCTGCCACCCAGGCGGACAATCTCCCGCTCCTGGATGACACGCAGAAGACGTGACTGAAGCGAAACCGCCATCTCGCCAATCTCATCTAAAAAGATGGTGCCTTTGTGCGCCATCTCAAAAATACCGGCTTTTCCATTGGGACTCGCTCCTGTAAATGCTCCTTTTTCGTAGCCGAACAGTTCACTTTCCAAAAGGCTCTCCGGAAAAGCCGCACAGTTGACCGCTACAAAGGGCTGGTTTCTTCTGCTGCTGGCATTGTGGATACTCTGGGCAAATAACTCTTTCCCCGTGCCGGAGTCACCGCAGATCATCACCGTACTGTCCACTCCCGCATACATCATGGCCTGATGCTTGGCTTTTATAATCCCCTCACTCCGGCCTGTAATATTTTGAAACGTATATTTTGCGGCATAACCTTTCGTGGCCGAATGCCTGCGGATCTTATTCTCCACCGCCTGGATATCGTCCGAATCCTGAATATTTACGATAATCCCCTTAATTATATTGTCTGTTACAATCGGCAGGCTGCTGACAGCCAGATAGTGATTCCTGTATGCCACGAGATAATTATAAAAACGCTTTCCCTGCATAGTTCCCGAAATGATGGCCGGGAACGGAAACAGTTCAATACACTCCCTGCCCAGGACGTCTTCTTCACGAAGCCCCCCTCCGAGTATTTTCAACGCTACCTTATTAATGTTTGTAATAACGCCGCTCCTGTCCAGCGTCATCATTCCCTCGGAAGAGTTGTCAAGCAGCATGCTGATCGTGCGGTAACGGACCTCCTGGGCCAGCAAAAGCTTCAAAAGCCTCTGTGCGTCGTAAATCGCTTCTAAAACAACGTCTTCATTACAGCCGAACAGCACACAGGGAATCCCCTTCTCAGCGGCAAGCTTCCGGATAGTCACGCCGCCGACTATGGCGCTGATTCCTTTCTTCTTTAAACTGTCAATCTCCTTGCGGGCCTCTTCTATGTCCGCAACCTGGATGACGACTGTTTTCACCTTCCAGTAATAGTATTCCTTTTGGGCTGATTCAAGCATCACTTCGGAAAAAACGACCATGGCAATCTGTTCGCCGTACCGGGATGCCTCCTCGATAGCCGAGGCAAAATCAGAGAAAGCAAAACGCACGGCAACCATGGGTATGGCAACCTTCTTCTGGATGCGGTTCCACACGCCGCCCCTTGAAATAATAATTTTAGCTCCTCCCCTTACCTCCGAAGCCGCCACCTCTTCCACCTCTGATAGTTCCGCCAGAATTACCCGGCAGTCCAACTGCCTTTCCTCCACCAGTTTTTTCGAAAGTTCGAAGGCAATGGGATTTGTCCATATCATTGATATCTGGGAATTGTTGTTCCTGTCCATTTTTCTCCTCTTCTGCGCACAGCCGCTCCTCACCGGTTCCAAACGATAAGATAAGTATAACATCCGTCCGAATTTCCGGCAACCGGTCGGATTGTACAACGGTACGGCACCTTAGATGTACACCAGGCTGAAAAGCAGATGGAATAACAGCCTTCTCCGCTTTAAAAAAGCGGTATACCGTCCATTGTTCCGGAATCATGTGAAAGCCCCAGCAGCTTCATCATGGTTGGCGCCTCGTCAATCAGCCGCGCTCCCTCAAAAGTCCCCTCGGGTACCCCCGAGCCATGGACGATAAAACAGGGCTTATCTCCCCTTGACGGCAGATGGCCATGAGTCGCCGCCGAATATTTGTAGTCGGAGCTGTCTGTCCCTGAAAGCAAATCACCGCGGGAGGCATTGCCGAATGCATAATTCGGCGCTGCTTCAATCATATAGGAAAATGCCCCGTCAAGATGGTATTTTTCCTTCAATTCCTCTTTCTTGAAAATCTGCTTCACATATCCCAGATCCTTTAAATCATTCAGAAGCCGGAGCACGGTTCCCTCTGCCTCCTGTTTTCTGATATAAACCTGTGCGCTGATTCCGCAGGACTGGATATACGCATCCCATTCCCTTACCTTGCCGGCTCCGTCGGTCCTTATAATGCCTTCCCGCTCCAGGAGTACGTTCGGACATATATTGACATCCACCTGGAGGTGTCCGTGATCTCCCAGAATAATAAACGCCGTATTATCAAACAGCTCTTCCTCTTTCAGTGCGTCGATAATCTGCCTGATCCAGCCGTCGTGAAGTCGCAGGGCCTCCTGAATTTCCGGCGCATGAAGTCCGTACACATGACGGCAATGATCCAGATGTGACTGATGCATGAAAAGCACATCCGGTTTGTGGCGGTGGATAATATCAACCGCACACTGTACCTGAAAACTGTCAAACCGCGGATTTTCTTTCCAGTTCATCAGATGGCAGTTCTTTTCATAAATCTCCCTCATGGACGGAGAACTGTTGGGAAGAAGCACTTCACGCATATCCGCTTTATGCTCATACGTCCACATTTCCGGAATCACATAGTCTATGGGAGCCCCGGCCGTGACCGGCCATTGCACCGCCGCCGTGGTCAGATGATTCTCCTTTGCATAATCGAAAATCGTCTTCACGGTTAAATCCCTGTAATTCCAGTACCATTCACGGTTATTGGTCCCGGGATCCAGTTTTTCATTGTGACAGATGCCGTGCCGCTCCGGCCAGCAGCCGGACATGATCGTTGCATGACACGGATATGTCAGTGTGGGATATATACAATCAACATTTTTATATATGGCCGCATGTTCCATAACGGTCCCAAAGCCTTCCATTCCGGCCACATCTTCTAAATCTGTCGTAAATAAAGCGTCAACACACATTACCACCAATCTTGGCATTTTCATATTCTCCTCGTTGTCTTATGATTTGATCCGGTCTTTCCCCTTAAAATTTGATATGCCGTTCCCATTACTTGAGCAGGGAATTGCAGGCGGCGGCACACTCATTAAGCTCTGCCTGTATATCGGCATCGGTTGTCATGATTTTATCGATAGCATCCTGATATGTCTTGGTCATTTCCGAATAGGCCTGGGCCATCGGGCGGCCGCTTCCGTATTGGAGCTGTTCCAGCGCTACCCTGTACTGAGGTGTTTCTTCGTATAATGCTGTCAGGCGTTCGTCACTGCCGATACTTTGTCTTGTCGGAAGATACCCTGTCTTAATATGGTTTTTCACCGCACTGTCTTTGTTTGTCATGAAATTAATCAGCAGCGCAGCGGCTTCCTTCTCCTTCCCCTCCAGGCGGCTGGTAATAACCAGGTTGCAGCCTCCCGTCGGTACCTTATTCTGCGTATTTTTCGGTATAAATGCAGTGCCGATTTCGTACCCGTTGTCCGCCGCCAGTTGAAGGTTATTGGACAGATTTGCCGTCGACGTGATCCACATCGCGACGTTCTGGTTAACCTCATCGGTAGTGAGAGCCTCCTTGCCGCTGTAATATTTGAAATTGTTATCGGTAATTCCTTCCTTAAAATACTGTGCCGTCTCCACACCCTGCGGTGAATTGAATGCCGCCTGCGTCCAGTCCTTATTAACCGTATCTCCGCCGTTGCTGCGTAAGAAGGCTTCAAAAATCCAGATATCTGAAATGAATCCGTATCCGCTTACCCCAATGCCGGCCAACTGCCCGGACATGGCGGACAGTTCCTCCCAATTGGACGGCCCCTTCTCAGGATCCAGCCCCGCCTTTTCAAACAGTGTTTTATTATAGTACAGCACCGGCGTGCTTCTCAGATAAGGGACTCCGTAGAGGACCCCATCCACATAGCAGTTTTCCATCAGACCCGGATAAAAATCATCCACATCCTCCTGTGCCACCATATCCTGAATCGGCTGGATTATCCCTCCGTCGGCGAATGACTTAATGCTGGCAATCTCCATTACGCAGACATCCGGCTCCTCGTTTGCCACAAACGCGCTCTTTAACTTGGAGTGCAAATCGTCGTAGGTACCCTGATATTCAGCGTTGACATGAATATTGTTCTGCTTTCCTACCGTTTCATTAAATTCCTGAATCCGCTCCACATTATTCTCCGCGATCTTATCCTGCCAGGAATACCAGTAAGTTAACTGTACCGTGTCGGAACCGCCCTCCGCTGCGGCGCCGCTTGAGCCGGCAGATGGGGACGCATTGCCCGAACAGCCCGACAGGCAGGCGGATACGGCCGCCAGAGCGGCCAAAATGCAGGTTGCAGTTTTCTTTTTCATGATGTTTGTTCTCCTTTTTGTCGTTGTTATATTGATGTCGCTTTATTCTCATATCCGGGAGCGCGGCCGCAGACAAGGTTCTTTGCCGACGCTATTTATCTCCAAGATAGGTGAATGCCTTGATAATCTGCTTATGCGCCAGCAGATAAACGATGATTATCGGTATTGTCAGCATAACGTTGCTGGCCATCAGGATATTATAATGAATACCGCTCTCTATGTTGCGGAGGGACGCCACTCCCACCGGCAGGGTCCTGACTGTGTCATTGGTTGTCATGACCAGGGGCCAGAAGTAATCATTCCATGTATTGATGAAAGTCAGTAATGCCATCGTAACCAGGGTCGGCCTGGCCATGGGCAGAAACAGACGAATTACGATTTTCCACTCTCCCGCCCGATCGAGGCGCGCCGCCTCAATCAGTTCCTTCGGCATCTGGTTAAAGGTCTGACGGAGCATGAAGATCCCAAATGCGCTGGTGCCGAACGGCAAGATCAGAGACAGGTAGCTGTTAATCAGTCCCGCCCTGGAAAACAGGATAAAAAGCGGCAGGAAAATCAACTGCGCCGGCACCATCATCGTCGCCAGCGTAAGGCCGAACAGAAATGATTTACCCTTAAAACGGTACTGCGAAAAGGCATAGGCCGCCGGGATGACCGTAATCATCTGAAGAACCAGAACCGAGGCCGTGACAATGCATGAATTCACAAGAAACCTGACGAAAGGAAATGCGGTGAAGGCAGACACATAATTTGAAAAGTGAAACTGCTTCGGAAGCAGCGCCGGCGGAAACACCATCGTCTCTCCAAGCGATTTAAAGGATGTAATAATCATCCAGAAAAAAGGAAAGAAAAAAATCAGCAGAAGGACTGCACTCACCAGAGTCCCGGCCGCTTTGCGAAGCCTGCGTACCAACAGCCTGCGCCTTGCTTCGGGCCAGCCTCTTTCCTCCTGATTTTCCGGAACCGCTCCCGGAGCAGGCAGGATAAACGGTTTTTTATTTACTGCAATCATAAGTTTCTCCTTTCACTCTATTGATAATGAACCCGCTTTGAAAGCACGGCAAAGTAGAGGATTGTAAATAAAAGTACGATGAAAAATAAAACCACTCCGATTGCCGCCGCATAACCCACTTTGTAAAACTGAAATCCGTATTCGTAAAGGGAAAATACAAGTGTGTTGGTAGAATTCTGCGGTCCTCCCTGGGTAATAATCTGAATTGTTTCAAATACCTTAAAGGCCGCTATCACATCCACAAGAGCTAAAAAAAACACGGTTGGGGATATCATCGGAAATGTAATACGGCTGAAAGTTCTCCATCCCCCGGCCCGGTCCAGCTTCGCGGCCTCATATAAATGCGGCGGTATTCCCTGAAGGGCCGCCACCAGAATAAGGGCGTTATAGCCGACGCTTTTCCACACATTGATGATAATTAACGAGATAAGCGAAAACCTGGGGTTTCCCAGCCAGTCGATCGGCGGTATATGAAACACGGCCAGCAGCGCATTCAGGAATCCGAAATCACTGTTCATCAGCCACATCCACAGGAGTGCGACGGATGCCAGCGACACAATATAAGGTGAAAAGGCCACACTCTGCAGGAGCAGATTCAATTTTGTTTTATTTGACAGAAAGACCGCAAGAAGGAGCCCGAAGCCCACACCAAAGCCAACGGTAAAGACTACGTAAATTACGGTGTTCATGAGCGTCTGGGAGAACTGCCTGTCCGATAAAAGCTTAACAAAATTCCTGAAACCGACGAATTTTTTAAACGGTGAAATCATATCCCATTCATAAAAACTGAGCCCTATCATATTAAAAATCGGATATATGCAGAAAATACATAAAAGAATCATGGCCGGTGCAATCAGAAAATAAGGTTTTGCCGTTTTCATACCCTCACCCTCCTTCCACCGGCATCAAAAAGATACATGCTGTTTTTCATAACCGCCACCCGGACGGTCATATCCTCGGGAAGCTGTTTCTCATTAAAGGTTTTAAAGGTTATAATGCCAAAGGGCGACCGGAGCCGGTAAATAATCTCACTGCCCATCAGTTCCCTGGTAAGTATCGGGCCCGAAGTAACCATCTCCCCGCCGCTGAGGGAATCTCCCGGGTCCAGAAGACGGACTTTGGACGGCCTGAATCCTACCGTCTCCACCTGTTCCGGCAGATTCAGGAACGATTCTATCTCAGAGCGTTTAAAGAGGTTCATTGTCGGATTTCCGATGAACTGAGCCGCAAATAAATTACCGGGATCGTTATAGATTCTCTCGGGTGAATCGACCTGCTGAACCTCTCCCTGATTCATCAGCACAATATCGGTCGCCATAGACATTGCTTCGGTCTGGTCATGGGTAACATAGATGAAGGTCGTTCCAAGCTGTTTATGTAATTCAATCAATTCCGTCCTCATCTGGTTCCGGAGTTTTGCATCCAGATTTGAGAGCGGTTCGTCCATCAAAAATACCTTCGGCTGCTTCACCATTGCCCTGGCTAACGCCACTCTCTGCCGCTGTCCCCCGGACAGTTCTCCCGGCTTCCGCTCCAGATAGGGGGTGAGTCCCACCGTTTCACAGATTTCCCGTATCCGCCTCTCCCTCTCCGGCTTCGGTACTTTCGCATTAATCAGTCCGAATTCAATATTTTCTCTTACGTTCATGGTCGGGTAGAGCGCGTAGTTTTGAAAAACCATGGCAATATCACGTTCTCCCGGTTCCAGATCATTCACCCTGGTTCCGTCAATATACAAGTCCCCGGAACTCAAACTCTCCAATCCGGCAATCATCCGGAGTGTGGTCGACTTGCCGCATCCGCTCGGTCCGACCATAACCGTAAAACTTCCGTCGGGAATACGCAGATTCAGATTTTCAATCACACAATTGTTTTTTCCATAGGTCTTATTTACATTCCGAAGTTCAATCTGTGACATATCATTTCGTCTCCTTTACTGCCTGTCTTTGCATTACACTTATTTTGCATTACTTCAACATTTTCGATTATAACACCGTCAAAATTTAGAACCATCAAGAAAATGTTATATTTTTTCTAAATTTAGGTAAAATTTTGTACAACTATCGGAAAATAGAAGCATACAAAAACCGGAATCCATGAACGTCCCACAAGCAATAAAGCGCCCCCTTCGGGTGTAATTTAGTTTTCTAAAACCAAACATTCCCTAAGGAGACGCTTTACTTTTTATGAACGGTGCGCTTTGATTTTGTCAAGAACCATCGGCAGGAATATCCCGATGACGATTAAAGCCGTAATAACCAGGCTGATTGGCCGGTGCAGATAATAAGACAGCAGATCTCCCCTTGAGAGGTTGACCGCCTGGCGCAGTCCCTTCTCCGCCATGTGTCCAAGCAGAAAGCCCAGTACCATCGCCGCCGGAGGGAACTTTGCCAGCCGCATGAAGTAACCGATCAGGCCGAAGATAATCATAATATAAACGTTGTACATATCACTTGAGATTGCATAGGAACCAACCACGGCCAGAACGACGATAACCGGGCAGAGAATATTGACCGGAACTTGTGTAATCCTAATGATATAGCGGGCGATGAACAGGCCGATGATTCCCATCATGATATTGGCCAGCATAAAGCCAAAGATGATCGCATAGGTCGTCCCCGCCTTTTTTACAAACAGGTCGGCACCGGGCTGCAGGCCGTGGATCATCAGTCCTCCCATAAGGACTGCGGCTGCGGCGCTTCCGGGTATTCCAAGGGTCATCATCGGGATACAGGCACCGCCCGTTACGGCGTTATTTCCCGCTTCCGACGCGGCCACTCCTTCGTAGGAACCCTTTCCGAATAATTCCTTATTCTTCGATCTGTTTTTTGCCGTATTATACGCCATCCAGGAACCAATCTCGCCTCCGGCCCCAGGCAGGATTCCGGCAAAAACACCAATCACGGAGGAGCGTAAGATCGTGGGCAGCAGCTTTTTGTATTCCTTCCATGGTAGCAGCACCTTTCCGCTCATCCCGGCAACCTCGGCCACATTGACGGTCTTTCCCTGGCTGCGGGCATTTTCGAGCTGATCTAACACCTGAGGGATTGAAAACAGGCCAATCAGTGCGGGAACCGTTGGAATCCCCCCTAACAGCGGTACGATTCCGAAGGTATAGCGGGCATAGCCGGAGGAAGCGTCAATTCCGATACAGCCCAATACCAGGCCAAGACAGCCGGCCAGCAGCCCCTTTACTAATGACTCCGAGGCCAGGCTTGCGATGACGCTGAGGCCCAGGCAGGCCAGCAGGAAATATTCCATGGAACCGAATTTGAGGGCCGCTGAGGCCAGCATCGAGGCCAGAAAGAGAAGCGCCACGGCGCTGACGGTTCCGCCAATCATGGAGGCGCTGATGGACACGCCGAGAGCCTGGAGCCCTTTGCCCTGCTGAGTCAGTGGAAAACCGTCCAGGGCGGTTGCCGCAGAAGACGGAGTGCCCGGCGTATGGATTAATATAGCGGTGATCGAGCCGCCGCAGATAGCCGAGGTGTAAATGGTCATCAGCATGGCTATGGCGGAAATCGGGGTCAGCCCGTAGGTAAACGGCAGCATCAGGGCGATTCCCATTGTCGCACTGAGCCCCGGCAGGGCTCCGATAAACATTCCCCCCACAACGCCCAGGAGAATGCAGAACATTGTCTCCAACGTGAACAGAGATGCCAAAATCTCAGGACCTGCATCTAAAAATGTCTGTAACAAAGTAACCACCTCCTCAAAACAGGATTCCGGCGGGGAGGCTGAGTTTTAACCCCATGCAAAACATAGCATAGAGGAACAGATCCATCCCGGCCGTCACTCCCAACAGAATGAACGGTTTCCTGACCTTCAGAAAATACATGAATGCGGCCATAAAAACGGAAGTCGCCACAAAAAAGCCGATGCTCCTGATTCCAATGATATAAAGCACCATAATGCAGTATGCCTTGCACGGCAGGGCAAACTGTTTTAGAAAACCGTCCCCTTCCCGAAGTTCTCCTTTTCTTATTCTCTTTGACTGCCCAATCACACTGCTTACCAGCAGCAGCGCGGATAAAAGAAAGGTCACGGTCAGGAATAACCGTGGAAACATCCGGGCGGCCTCTGGAAAAGCCAGCGATAAGTACCAGAACCAGCCGCTGAAAAGTATCAGGATAGTCCCAATTACCACATCCAGGGTCAAATACTTTTTCATCTCACTCCTCCTCTCCGGATACAGACAGTAACAACGAATGTCCACCGTTTTTCCGTACCCTATTCATTGTATCCAAGCTGATCCGCATATTTTTCCACCATTTCTTTGACACCGGCTAAGTAAGCAGAGTACTCTTCACTCGCCATAAAGTCCACTTCATATCCTCCGGCTTTCATTGTCGCCAGGTACTCCGGATCTTCCGACGCTTTTTGGCAGGCATCCTCCAGAACGGCCTTCAGTTCTTCATCCATTCCATTCGGCACGACGATGCCGCGCGAAGACCCCAGTACAACGTCAAACCCCTGCTCTTTTCCGGTTGGCACATCCGGAAGAATTTCCGATCGTTGCGATGCCAGAACGGCCAGTATTTTCGCATTTCCGTCCTCAAACATGGTAAAAGAATCGCCCACCTTACCAAAATAGATATCTGTTTCGGCTCCCAGGAACCCGGCTTTCGATGCCGATATACCGTCCGCATAATTGATTCCGGTCATATTTGTAATTTTGCTCCATCCGATAAACTCATACATTGCAATCTCATCGGCTCCGCCGCCCGAGGTCAGGCTGACTAAGAATTCTGTTTCCGAATTTTCTTTCAGGCAGGCAACTAATTCTTCCAGATTGCTCACATCGGCAAACCGGCTGTCATCCGCCCTGACACAGATGGTGCAGTAGTCCGTGACACAGTTTACAAGAGGGGTATAATCATCCATCGTATACTGGATCTGAAGGGATTTGTTTAAATAGTTGCAGAATTGCGGCGTAGCCAGCGAACCGATGTTGTATCCGTCCGGCGCCGACTGGATTAAGCGGATCCAGGCATTCCAGTTTTGCCCTCCCGTCACATTTTCAACAGTCACGGTTCCGTTCCCCGGCAGATATTTCTCAATGTAAGGGGAAATCATTCTGGCGCAGAGATCCAGACCTCCTCCCGCACTGCCGGAACAGATATAGGTGATATTTTTAGCCGGAAAATCTGCGTATGCCCCACCGGATGAATCCGTATCCGCGGCTTTTTGTGTTTTACTTTCCGCCTGTCCCGCCGTCTCAGTTCCGGCTGCCGTCTGTCCCGGCTGAACCGCCGGGTCTCCTGCACGGTTTCCGCCGCCGCATCCCGCCAAGACACCCATCATCATGCTGAGACATAAAACTGCTGCGATTCTTTTTTTCATTTGTCTTCCTCCCTATGCATTATATTTTGTAAAAAACATCCCGTTTTGAAAATGTCCGGGCTCCCTGATCCTCCCTTCTTCCACCCCTGTCACATTCTCATAACAGCGTTCCACCATAGCCTGCAAAACCTCGTCCGTGCTGGCTCCCATATGCGGAGTAATCACGGTATTATCGAGACTGAACAGGGGATTTCCGGCCGCAGACGCGGGACTTTCCTCCTGCTCCAGCACATCCAGGGCAGCCCCTGCTATCGTCCCCTCCGTCAGAGCCTCATATAAATCTGCCTCGTTGACCACCCCGCCCCTGGCCGCGTTGATAATCACGGCGTTTTTTTTCATCATTTTCATCGTTTCCCGGTTGACCAGATACTTTGTTTCCGGTACCAGCGGGACATGGAGTGTAATCACATCCGAAGTGCGAAACAGTGTTTCCTGATCCACATACCGAAGTCCTTCCCCCTCCTCCGTATCAGGCGGAAGACGGTGCGCATCATAATACTGGACCTCTGCCCCGAACCCCCGCATCAGACGGGCAACCGCTCTTCCTATATTACCGATTCCAATAATGCCGATGCACTTGCCCCGGATCGTATGGCACTGGGGAAGATAAACCTCCTTGGACCAGATGCCTCTGCTTAAATCCCGGTTTAGCGGAAGGATTCTCCTGTATAAGGCAAGGAGCAGGGCCACCGTCATTTCGGAAACCTGTACCGCGTTAATTCCCGCGCAGTTCATAAAAGGAATATTGTAACTGCCAATCTGTTTCATATCATACTGGTCATACCCGGCCCCCCACTTCTGCATCAGCTTAAGCTTTCGTGCAGACCCGAGCAATTCGTTGCTCAACTCCACTCTGCCGCGCAGAAACAGATAATCCGCATCTTTTATCTCCTCAATCAGGACATTTTGTTCCGGGACTCCCACAAAATTGAGGGTATATCCTTCCGGACACAGCTTTTTAAAAAGCTCCACCGCCTTATTGTTGTATATTCCTGCGGCGACAATCTTTCTCATCGTTCCCCCTCCTTTATGTAAAGAAAATCCGCCTGCTCCATCTTGCCCCGGTACAGTTCCTCATGTTTTTCATAATTTACTCTGCCGGCCGTATAATCGGAAATCGTCTTCTCCTCCGACGCAAACTTTTTTCTGACCTCCTTAAGGATCTCCGGGGCGTCCTCAGGCCGTATCACGGCGATTCCATCGCGGTCACCCACTAAAATATCGCCGGGCCGTATCACCTGTCCGCCGACACAGACGGGAACATTAATCTCACCGGGGCCGTTTTTATAGGGTCCCTGAGGGGTGATTCCCTTACAGTAAACCGGAAAATCCATCTCCCGCACGGCATCGCTGTCTCTCATACATCCCTCCACCACCACTCCGGCAAATCCTCTTGAACTGCAATAGCGCATCATAATCTCACCGGCCAGGGCGCGCTCCATCCCTCCGCGTCCGTCCACCACCAGAATATCTCCCGGCTTTGCAAGATCCATTGCCCGGTGAAACATCATATTATCTCCCGAGGGGCATTTTACCGTAAACGCCACTCCCAGAAGAGGAGCGTCATTTAGCGGTTTTAAATCTGAATTGGTACAGTAAAGCCGTTCCATCACATCACCGATGTTACTGGACGGAAATCCCCGAAACTGCTCCACCAGCTCCGGCTCCGGCCTGTTTATATTTAAAAACACCCTGCGTCCTACATGATTACCCATACTTTTATTCTCCTTTTTATTCCTGTCTGGCAGTACTACGATATCATTAATCGGTTAATTGCCATGTCAACCCGTTACTGTCCGAAAAACTGCTGACGGTCCGTCCTGTATCGGCTATCTTCTTTTTTTCACTTTTGAAGCCAATCCCTTCCGCTTTCAGACGTTCCACATCATCGTTCTCCCCTGCACTCTTAAATGCAATGTGGTGGATGCCCGTATCCGCTCCGTCCGGCACTTGGTGTATCTCAAAAACCACCTGGTTTTCCCCGGGAAGCGCCATCTCCACCGAGTTTCTCTGCGGCATGCTGCGCGTCACCGTCAGACCCAGTTTCTCAAACATGGCTACCGTTTCCTCAAACTCCTTTACCCTGAGATCAATATGATCCACTCTGATTAACATATATTCACCTCCTACCAGACAAAGCCGCCGGAAGCGGCAATGGGATGATAAATAGAAAATGCCTCCGCATATTTGCAGCCCGGCCGGCTCCCGCGGCCGGACGCTTCATTCGCCCGTGCCTCCGCCTTACGCCTGTAGGCGGCATACATCCCCGGCTGAGTGGAAAACACTTTCATTGCACGGCTTTTTACCTCAAAAACCTCCGAAATATCGACATAAACAACCGGCTTAAAATCGCTGATTTCCGTAACATGGGGCTCAAAGCCAAAAATCGGCGTCTGTCTGGGCGAAACCTCCAGCCCATCCCGGAAACCCGCGCCGGTTGCGGCAGCATGTGCCTTCTGAACGAGTTGATGAACCGTGTTATGATCCGGGTTAAATGCGTCAAAGGCCGAATGTGTAATGATCAGATTCGGCCGGAACTCCCTTATCTCATGGGCCAGTTTTTCAACGCAGCCATCCGCCCCCGTCATCGGATAATCAGGAAGTCCCCAGAATTCTGCCTCTTCCACGCCCAGAATCCTGGCTGCTTCTGCGCCCTCCGCACGCCTCCTCTTTAACCCTTCCTCCGCATTGGCTCCTTCCGTCTTCCAGTAGTCATTCGCCTCACCACGGAGTCCGTCGGACACGATGATGAGCTTGATGGCGCTTCCCTCCTGCGCATAGCGTGCTATCGCCCCCCCGCTCCTCCATACAAAATCTCCAATATGGCCGGCAACAACAAGAATTCTCGGTTTTTCAAAAATAGTGGTCATGATGGTCCTCTCCTTTTCTTTTTTGACAGGTCTGTTGGATCCTTTTTACCTGCTTTCAGTTATATATAACAGCAAGTTGCATGCCACGATTTTTGATGTTTGTTCTGTTTTTTCAGATTCCGTTCTGTTTTTCTTTATATTATCTGAAATAGGCTGATTTATCAACTTTAAAGGGTAATCTCTTAATTC
>CATWBR010000043.1 GCA_958349075.1 uncultured Clostridium sp. | reverse complement strand
AATAAGCCCCCGCGGCCTGGATTGGATTCCCGGCCGCGGGGGCTTAAATATAAGATTGTTTTGGCTTACTTTTTATCTTACTTTCTACACTGAGTCTTCAGGCTTTCTTCGTTCCCGTAATTACAGTCTCTTTAAAAGTTCTTCTCTCACCTTCTCATATCCAGGTTTTCCAAGAAGGGCAAACATATTGCTCTTATAGCTCTCAACACCCGGCTGGTTGAATGGGTTCACACCCAGCAGGTATCCGCTGACTCCGCATGCAAACTCGAAGAAATAGAAAATCTGGCCGAGGCAGAATTCATTCTGCTCCGGAATATTTACCTTCAGGTTCGGCACATCGCCGTCCGTGTGGGCCAGGATCGTCCCGTTCATGGCGCTCTTGTTTACAAAGTCCACATTCTTTCCGGCCAGATAGTTCATGCCGTCGGTATCCACTTCCTCCTCTTCCAGTATAATCTCGGCAGGGGAATCCTCCACGTTCAGAACCGTTTCAAACATAATCCTGGAGCCGTCCTGGATAAACTGTCCCATGGAGTGGAGATCGGTTGTCAGATCAACGGAAGCCGGCATGATGCCTCTTCTGTCCTTGCCCTCGCTCTCACCGTAAAGCTGTTTCCACCACTCCGACACATAGTGGAGGCTCGGCTCGTAGTTTGCCACGATCTCAACCATTTTCCCTTTTCTGTGGAGAATATTTCTGACAGCGGCATATAGAAGGGCCGGGTTCTCCTCATATGGTGTCTCCAGCGCTTTCTTCCTTCCGTAAGCTGCGCCTTCCATCAGTTTATCAATATCGGCTCCGCTCACTGCGATTGGAAGCAGTCCTACCGCCGTCAGTACGGAGTAACGTCCGCCCACGTCATCCGGAACAACGAAGGATTCATATCCTTCCTCATTTGCCAGATTTTTGAGCGCTCCTCTGGATTTATCGGTTGTTGCATAAATTCTCTTATTTGCCTCTTCTTTACCGTATTTTTCAATCAGCATTTTCTTGAATACGCGGAATGCGATAGCAGGCTCTGTCGTTGTGCCGGACTTGGAGATAATATTAATGGAAAAATCCTTGCCCTCCAGCATATCCTGCAGGTCTTTAATATATTTGCTGCTGATGCTGTTGCCTACAAAGTAAATCTCCGGTGATTTTCTCTTGTCTTTCGGCAGGTTATTGTAAAAGCTATGGGATAAGAAATCGATGGCTGCTCTCGCACCGAGGTAAGAACCGCCGATACCTACCACCAGAAGTACATCTGAATCATTCTGAATCTTCTTTGCTGCTTCTTTAATTCTTGCAAATTCCTCTTTATCGTAATCTGTCGGCAGGTCAATCCAGCCCAAGAAGTCATTGCCTGCACCTGTCCTGTTTACGAGGATATCCTTGGCAAAAAGAACCGTGTCCTTTAAATTGTCCATCTCCTCCTGATTTACAAATCCGGCTGCCTTCGAATAATCGAAGCTCACTTCTCTTCCCATTGTCTTCGTCTCCTTTTCATACGCTGCGCGGACACCCGGAGGGACCGCTCAACTTTGATAAAAACTTGTCTATGTTTCCTTCTTATTATAGCAATGTGGAGGGTATTTATCAATGGGGAAATTTTGATGAAAAATGCGGACGCTGACGTGGAATGGTGGACGGGGAGTGGGAGGGTGTGAGTCTTCAGTCCCGGTGTGGAATTGTGGTGAGGGGGAATCCGGGAGAAAAAATTCCTGCGGGGACTCGCTTTCGCTTGCGGAATGCGCAGCGACTGCTAAACTCGAAAATACCTCGTTAAGCAGCGGCGGATTCCAAGGTCCCCTTCGGAAAGTTTTCTCCCTCCTTCCCCGGCAGCGCGTCGACGGGACTGAAGGCAGGAAGGTTTTTGCCCGTCCGCCATTCTTGCGTCGGCTTATTGCCGCGTTTTTTCACAAGGGGAAAGGGGAGACGGCCACTACTTTTATTGTATGTCTTTTGTTATATGTGCATCACGTTCTTGACTTTAATACGGTACAACGATACAATGGATGGGAAACGGGGGGGCCGGGGGCGGGATGATGCACAATCCTGTCCGCCTGTTTTGGGATGCCGCCGGGGCTTTAGGGGAGCAAACGTGAGTAAGAGGAGGATATGTGTTATGTCGTACGTTGATGAAGTTTACAGAAGGACCGTGGAGGATAATCCAGGTGAATTTGAGTTTCACCAGGCTGTTAAGGAAATCCTGAATTCTCTGAAGCTGGTGATTAATTCGGATGAGAAAAAATACCGGGATGCGTCTCTTTTAGAGCGGCTGATTGAGCCGGAACGGATTATTTCTTTTCGCGTTCCCTGGGTGGATGACAGGGGACACCTCCAGATTAATAAGGGTTACCGTATCCAGTATAACAGCGCGATCGGACCTTATAAGGGCGGACTGAGGTTTCATGCCTCCGTCAACTTAAACCTGCTTAAATTTCTGGGCTTCGAGCAGACGTTTAAAAATGCCCTGACCGGACTTCCAATCGGCGGAGCCAAGGGCGGCTCTAATTTTGACCGCAAGGGCAAATCCGATCGTGAAATTATGGCGTTCTGCCAGAGTTTTATGTCGGAGCTTTTCAAATATATCGGGGATGATCTGGATATTCCGGCCGGCGACATCGGCGCCGGATCCAGGGAAATCGGTTATCTTTTTGGACAATATAAAAGACTGGCCGGGCTGCACTGCGGCGCCCTGACCGGTAAAGGCCCCTCTTTCGGAGGCTCTCCCATCCGCACCCAGGCTACTGGATACGGCCTCGTATACATGCTGGAGAACCTGCTGCGCCGCCACGGAAAGGGACTGGACGGCAAAGTTGTCGTGATATCGGGAGCCGGCAGCGTCGCCGTTCACACGATAGAAAAGATACAGCAGTTCGGAGCCAAAGTCGTGACCCTGAGCGATTCGGACGGCTACATATATGATAAGGACGGAATCCGCCTGGACGTGGTAAAACAGATTAAAGAAGTGAGACGCGGGCGGATTAAGGAATATCTGGATGAGGTTCCTACCGCTGTCTACGAGGAAAAGGGCAGTATCTGGGATATTCCGTGCCATATTGCCCTCCCTTGCGCAACGCAGAATGAAATTAACCTGAATGCCGCCAAAACGCTGGTGAGAAACGGGTGTGTCGCTCTGGCCGAGGGCGCCAACATGCCCTGCGATCAGGAGGCCACCGATTTCTTCCAAAAGAGCGGCGTCCTGTTTATGCCCGGCAAGGCGGCCAATGGCGGCGGCGTGGCTGTCTCAACCCTGGAGATGCGCCAGAACAGCATGCGCCTGAGCTGGACTTTTGATGAGGTTGATGAACAGCTCCACAAGATTATGTCGGAAATTTATGATAAGACGTCTGATGCGGCCGAACGGTATGGGGCGAAAGGCAATTTCGTCGCGGGCGCGAATATTGCGGCATTTGAGAAGATCGCCGATGCCATGATGGCACAGGGATTTGTATAAATATATTTTTCTCCTATATCAAAGCGGGCCTGGATTTTGCACTCCTGCAGAACAAAAATTCTGCCGGAACTCGAATCCGGGCCTGCTGTTTTATTTATAATCCTTGATAACTTTTCACGCCTGCTTTGCAGCGGCCGGTTTCCTCCATTTCTTAACATTTACTGCAAATAAGACAAGTGCAATCGCCAAACCGATAATATCCGTCAATGTGCCGGGCACAAACATCAGCATTCCCCCGGCAACCAGGAGAATACGCTCTGCAATGTTGAGCCTCCACAGAAGCCATCCCTGGAATGCCATTGAGATTATGACCGTCCCCACCGTAGCGCTGATGCAGACCGTGATGATTCCCACCAGGCTTCCTTTCAGCAGAAGCGCTTCGCTGTAACAGAATGCAAACGGCACGATAAATCCCGCAAACCCGATTTTACAGGCCTCCACGGCCGTGGTCATCGGGCTTGTCTTGGCCAGACCGGCTCCCGCATAGGCCGCCAGGGCAACAGGAGGCGTGATTGCCGACAGACAGGCAAAATAAAATACGAATAAATGTGCCGTCAGCGGCTCTAATCCTAAAGAGACCAGAGAAGGCGCAAGGATTGACGCCGCAATGACATAGGCCGATGTGGTCGGAAGACCCATGCCGAGAATGACGCAGGCAATTGCTGTAAATACGAGAGATAGGAACAGGTTTCCGCCTGCCGCCTTAATCATCATATCGCCAAATACCACACCGATTCCGGTGAGAGAGGTCATCGCCACAACAATACCGGCGCATGCACAGCCCATTACGATACTCATGGAGCTGAATCCCGATTTGATAAAAGAAGGGATAATATCCTTTAAAGTAAAACGCTTCTCTTTGTCAAAAAGCATGACAACCGGCACGCTGGTTGTCGCATACAGCGCGGCCCTCAGTGGAGACAGTTGGGCAACCAGGAGACTGTAAATCAAAATACCGATAACAATGAGATAGATCCATCCCGATTTTAACACGTCCCTGGTTTTTGGAATGTCTTTCGGGTCAACCAGTGCAATATCGAGAATCTTGGACTGGGATACCACCGCTACAGCCGTCCCGACAAAGTAAAGAAGAGCCGGCACCACGGCACAGACTACGATTACAATATAAGGGTTATTGGTAAAGGCCACCATCAGAAAAGCTCCCGATCCCATAACAGGAGGAAGAATTTGCCCGCCTGTGGAGGCTACGGCCGCGACGCCTGCTGCAAATGGAGATTTATATCCCCTGGATTTCATAAGCGGAATGGTAAAGGCGCCCGTTCCAACGACATTGGCAATTGCAGAGCCGTTAATCGTGCCCATCAGTGCGGATGCAACAACAGCCGACAGCGCAGGGCCGGAACGGACCCGTCCCGTCAGGGAAAATGCAATGTCGTTGAAGAACTTACTGCAGCCCGATTTTTCGAGAAATGCCCCGAACATTACAAACATGAAAATAACCGTGGCGGAAACACTCATCGTGGTACCAAATACTCCGTCCAGATCCGTAGATAAAAAATTTAATATCCTGGTCCAGGAATAGCCCCTGTGGGCAATCGCCATCGGCAGATTCGGTCCGGCCAGCGCATAGGCGATAAATACTGCGGCCAGAATCGGCATAATCCATCCAAGACAGCGCCTGGCCGCCTCTAAGACTACTATAAGCAGAATCAGGCCGGAGCAGGTGGCCATTACGGTCACCTTTCCCAGTCTCTCGGAAATATGGGAAACCTCGTCCCGGGCCATGAACACAGCAGCCCAGGTGGCGGCCACCAATAATAGATCGACTGTCCGGCTGACCATGCAAAAGCCCCTGTTCCCCGCATATTTTTTCCCAAAAAAGTGATCATGAAACGGCATGCTTAAAAACAGAATCGAGATGGCAAAGGCCAGATGGAATCCTCTCTGAGATACGTAATTAAGCTGGCCAAAGTAGCCCGTAAATACATGAAACACCGTCATCAGAAGTGCGACCACCGAAGCCACTTTTATAAATATGGAATCCTTTCCCTCTTCTATTGTTTTTGCTGCCGCCAGCTCACTGTCGAGACTGGTTACTTCAATTTCTTTTACTTCTTTTGCCATAAAGCTCCCCCTTTCCCGGGTTTTATTCACACGGAAATTTTATGCCGTTATTTCAGCATGCCTGCATCTTTATAGTAAGCGGCGGCTCCCGGATGGAGTTCAATCGGAATATTATTGCACAGGAAATCGGGATCCTTCATGTCTGTCATCGCTGCATGTGCACTTGCCAGTTCATCCACATGTGTCGCTATCGCCTCTGCAAATTTATAAGCGGTCTCATCATCCATTGATGCATTAACAACAATTAAACATTTAACGCCGAAAGTCGGAATATCTTCATCCTGCCCCGGATATGTTCCGGCCGGAATTTTTGTCTTATAATAGGACGGATTAGATGCAATGATTTTATCCAGCTCCTCATCCGTATATCCTAAAAACGTACATTCCTTTGTCTGAGCCACACTCAGGTGTCCTCCGATCGGGAGGCCGCCAAAAGCCGTCGTCGCATCGCGAAGGCCGTCTCCCACTTCCTCCGCAGCATCTCCCAGGCCCAGGTTCACGGTTGTGCCGGGAGTAATTCCCAACTGTTCAAAGGCCACCTTAGCCGCTATCTCTGTTGCCGAGGCCTCCGGCCCGATTGCCACGTTTTTACCGTCCAACTCGTTTACCATTGTGAGTCCGCTTGACTTTAGAGCCATCCAGCCCGACATGGAGGCAAAAACCGCACAGAGAGCGCGCACGTCCCCACAAGGATTTCCCTCGAAGGAACCGGTTCCCTCTATTGCCTGAAGAGCCACATCCCCGGTTGCAAGCCCCAGATCAATCGTGCCGCCCTGCACGTTCATACAGTTTGCCGGTGAGCCCTTGGCCGTCTCCACATTTACCTTAAATCCGGCCACATTATCATTGAGAACCGAGGCGACCGCCGCTCCTACCGGATACAAAGTTCCTGTGGAATCGCCGGTCCCGATTGTCATGATGCTGGCCTTCCCGCCTCCCGTATTACCTGAGCTGCCTGTATCCCCGGAGCCTGTTTCTGCGGTTTTCCCCGAACCGCACCCTGCCAGTGACGATACGACCATTGCTGCTGCCAATAATACTGCCAAACCTTTTTTCGTCTTCATAGCTCTTCTCCTTTTCATCCGTATGTAATTACCTGTTTCCATGATTCTTTATGGTTTCCGGCATCACGCCTTATCCTCTTCCAGAAACGTATGAATCCTCTTGTAATAACTCTCCGACATATAAAGCGCCCCCAGAGCATTATGTGCCAATACCCTGTCTTTTGTTGCCAGCACCGTCACAGGCGCTTTTGCATGCCTGATAAACAAAGTGTCGTGACCTACACACAGTCCGAGAATAATCGACAGTTGGACACCGTTATCATCCAGATACTCTGCCTGGGCCACCGGATTGCACATTGCCTCAAACTGCCCCGGCCTGACCTTTTCATCATCTCTCAGCCCCAGCTCCTCTTTGGGCTGCGCACCCATCTTGCATTTTGCCGATATCACTTCGAATCCGTTTTCAGTCAAAATTCTGGCAAAAATGTTTGCCTCTCTCTTAAGGCCGCTGCAAAAAGCCAGCCCCAATTTTTTCATTCCTAGTTTTTGGGCAAACGACATGATTTCCTCTACCCGTGTATTCCTTCCGTATCCCTCCGCCTCCACCCGGGCAGCGGTTCTGGCAATCTGTAATTCTTCCTCATCATATAATTTTTGCACATCCGTATATGCCTCATCAAGAGACGGGCACCCTCTCGGGGCATCGTCAAGTTCTCCCCGCTCACAGACATGTTTTCCACAAAACGCACAACTGAACATTCTCATTCCACCTTATATTCGTAAAAACCCATTCACCGTCATGCTCTCTCCACCACGGTAGAACACCCCATTCCGCCTCCAATACAGAGCGTTGCCAATCCTCTTTTTACATTTCTCTTTTCCATCTCATAGAGAAGCGTTACCAGAATCCGGCACCCTGAGTTCCCCACCGGATGTCCCAGCGCTACCGCCCCGCCGTTGACATTCAGCTTTTCCCTGTCAAAGTTCAGTTCCCTGCCCACTGCAAGCGACTGGGCGGCAAATGCCTCATTGGCCTCAATTAAATCAATATCCTCTATCTTCATTCCGAGACGGCCGAATAATTTTCTGGTTGCCGCGACAGGGCCGATTCCCATGATGGAAGGCTCCACACCGGCAAGAACGCCTCCTACCCATCTTGCCATGGCACTTACCCCCAGCTCCTCCGCCTTATCCTCACTCATCACTATTACTGCGGATGCTCCGTCGTTGATTCCGGATGAGTTTCCCGCCGTTACCACGCCGTCCTTTTCGAAGGCAGGTTTCAATTTTGAGAGGCTCTCTATCGTTGTTCCGGGCCGCGGGCCTTCATCTGTATCTACAATCACCGTTCCTTTCCTTGTCTTTACCTCCACCGGCACAATCTCATCCCGGAACCTTCCCTCTTCGCGGGCTCTCAGGCTTTTTTCCTGGGACCAGGCTGCGAATTCATCCAGCTCCTCCCGCTTAATCCCCCACTGTCTGGCAACATTTTCGGCGGTAACTCCCATGTGATAATGGCAGAACGGGTCAATCAGGGCATCATAGAGCAGCGAGTCCTCCAGCTTCCCGCTTCCCATTCTGTAACCAAACCGTCCCTGGTTCACAAGATAGGGAGCGGTGGACATGCTCTCCGTGCCGCCCGCCACCACTATATCTGCAAAACCTCCGGCCACGATTCTGGCAGCGGTATTGACGCAGTGGAGGCCGGAACCACAGAGTACGTTCAGCGTAGTTGCCGGGACTTCCACCGGAATACCGGCCCCAATCGACGCCTGCCTGGCTACATTTGGCTTCTGCCCTGCCTGGATAACACACCCCATGTAAACCTCATCCACCTGTCCTGCCGGAACACCGGAGCGGCGCAGGGCCTCTTTTATCACAACTGCACCGAGCTTTGCTGCCGATAAACTGCTCAGGGCGCCGCCCATTATCCCTACCGGTGTCCGGCAGCCTCCTGCCAGAATCACATTTCTCATACTTGCCCTTACCTCCCATAACCCGGGCAGGCCGCGTTACCCGCAGCCCATGTCCGGTCTCTTTTTTGTTGTGTCCATCCGCTCGGGCATCCGAATCTGCCGGAGAGTCAGGTTCCGCCTGTTTTTTCTCCGCTCAGACTACCTTCTTTTCTTTCAGTTCGGCGATCCTCTCCGACGCATATCCCAGCAAGTCTCCAAGGACGCGTTCGGTATCCTCACCCAATAGCGGTGAAGTCTTCCAGATCCGCAGCTTTGTATCGCTCATCTTGATTGCCCACCCGTTTACATGGTGATTTCCGATTACCGGGTGCTCCATTTCCGGGAACATCCCGCGATCCTCTACAATATGCGGATCCATGACTACCTGGCTCAGGTCGTAAATCGGTGCGGCCGGGACGCCGCCGCCCAGACATTTTTCCACAATGTCCTCCACCTCATAATCCGCCGACCACTTTTCTATTTCCACTTTCAGAAGTTCTGCATTCTCCGTGCGGATGATATTGTTGGCAAACCGTTCATCTTCCAGCCACTCCATATGTCCCGTCACACTTTTACAAAAACGGTCGAACAGACTCTGATTCCCGCAGGCCAGAACAAAATCTCCGTCCTTTGCATGGAAGCTGTCATAAGGGGCAATGGCTGGATATGCATTGCCGTTGCGTTCATATAATTTGCCGCTGAAACGGTAACGGGTCATATAATTTTCAAGCAGCACTACAATACTGTCTAAAAGCGCCACGTCTACCTTCTGTCCGCGGCCGATGATTGTCCGGGCATTGAGGGCCGCCAGGATTCCAAGCGCTCCGTTGATTCCCGCCACCATATCGCCGATTGCCGTTCCTGCCCGCGTCGGGTCTCCGCCTTTCGGACCGGTCAGGCTCATCATTCCTCCCATAGCCTGGGCCAGCAGGTCGTAACCGGGTCTCTGCGCATATCTTCCGAAAGAACCGAATCCGCTGATTTCCAGATAAACTAACTGGGGGTTCACGTCTTTGAGCACTTCATAGCCCACACCCAGCTTGTCCATGACGCCGGGACGGAAGTTTTCTATCAGGACGTCGGCTTTTTTTACCAGCTCCTTTAATATCTCCTTTCCCTCCGCAGATTTCATATCCAGCGTAATTCCTTCTTTATTTCTGTTCAGGTTGGCAAAGTAGGCGGACTCACCGTTCACATAAGGTCCGTACTGGCGTGAATCGTCCCCCCGCTCCGGCATCTCCACCTTGATTACCCGCGCCCCCATATCGGCTAACAGCGAAGCGCAGAACGGCGCTGCTATCACACGCCCCAAATCCAGTACGGTAATATTTTCAAGTGCTCCATGTCTCTCACCCATATTTATCTCTCCCCTTCTCCCTCGTATTTTAATTCAGCATATCTGCAAACGCCTGCAATGAAGTGCTGATCTGTCCGAAATCCTTCATCTGCATATCCACCCCGAGTTTGATGAGCGGAATTCCGGCAATTTCAAAATCATTTTTGAGATACGGATAGTCCATTTCCTCCGGATCACAGAATTGCGTCATGAACAGAATCATGCCCTTTGCCCCTGTTTCACGTATCATTTTAAAAAGATGCTTTGTTCTCAGATGCTTCTGCTGGGCATTGTCATATATCACAGGATCACAGCCGCAGTCTGCAAACTGTTCCGCCAGAGCCATCATTGGATCCTGGTTTTCCGGCACATCGGTCCTGAAGCTCCTGCTCTCGTGCGCTACGTCGTCCGCTGCAATGGCAATCCCGTTCCTGTCGAAAATCTCAAGGAGGGCCGGGTTGTCACAGATAATGCCGGAAGTAACCGCTTTTACACCGTCCCATGTGCTCTCAGGAAGATTCTTAAGCTCTTCATTGAGTCTCCTGAGTTTCTCCGTATACTCATCCTTTGTCATAAACCAGGCTGCTTTAAGTACCGCGCTTCTGTTCACCGCGCTGACCGCTTCCGGATGCCTGCCCGCCAGGCGCACAAATTCTCTCCTGGCTCTGCGGCTTTCATTGTATACACGGATGGCATTTTTAAGAGACTCATTGGTGATTTCCAGCCCCGCAATATTCTCCAGCTCTTTCTTCATCTTTGTGTACTGATGAACCGTAAATTCTTTTCCAAATCCGGAAAAACGGTTTTGCGGGTGTGCCAGGAAGATCACCGTCATCTTATCTCCTGCCGCCACCTTAAAATTTTGTGACATTGGCCGGAGCGTATCACACATCGTAGGTGTGATAATTCCATCCAGTCCTTCGAGAGTCCCATCCATGAGCATTTCCAGCCCGAGCTGTATTAGGGAACAGTAGAACGAGGCACAGAATTCCTTAGCCCGCGCAATTGTTTTATTGCTGCATCCCCAGATTCCCATAGGAACCATACCGGCCGCATATATCAGTTCCTCCGGTACATAATAGGGCATCACGCCGATCACTTTTCTGCCCGCGGCCTTATAGGCATTTAACTGCGTCCTGGGGCTGGCCGCTGTTTCGGAAAACTCTTTCAGCATCATATCGATATTCATCTTTTTACCCCTCCTTCTTCTCCCGTGCGGCCGACATGGCTTCTACCAGTCCCTGTACCCTCGTCTCATACTGGGCGACGGCGAAGTTTCTGGGATCCGCCTGATCTCCGTCAAAGGCAGCTACCGGAACCCCCAGTTCCTTATGCCAGCGCCGCTGCATTTCCGGCATGTATCCCGACCATGCCTTGCAGCTTCTGTTATAGTGGACCAGAATGCCGTCCACCTTGTTATCACGGCAGATTTCCTCTCTCCATCCGGTTCCCTCCTCGATACAGACGGCTCCCGCGGTTTTGCAGTATACCTGAATCATCTCATCCATGTCTTTATATTCAAAACCAAATGCCGGTGCATACACAACGGCGGTTACATTGATCCCGTTCTCCTTCAGCGGCTTGAAAAGCGCCTTCAAATGGGGCCAGCACGGAATTCCTTCCAGCATAATCCTGTATTCTTCCTTGAACGGGAGAGTGCTCTCCCCGTTTTTAATATTTTCTTCGTATTCCTGAATCAGTTCTTCAAAGGCATCCCCAACCTCCGGACGGCACCTGGCCGTGATCATATCCGCCATATGGTTAAAAAGGTCAAACCCGCTGAGCGGAGACGGTTTATACTGGCAGTAATCGCAGACTTTATGCCAAAGTCTGGAGTTTCTGTTGGCAACAGCACAGGCTTCTTCAAATTTCTTTTCATCAAACTTTTTGCCGCTGATCTCCTCCAACTGCCTGATCGCCTCATCAAACTGGGCCTTTATGTATTTTATCTGTCCCTCATCCACACCTACCGTGTTGTGATATGGTATATCAATCATAATCATGGGAACCTTTTTCATCCTGGCCAGTGTTTCATACCATTTGGTAAAACAGTTGCATCCGTTATTACAGCAGAGCACAAAATCCGGCTGCGGCATATGTTTGCTGGCCTTTGTTTCCAGACCCGCCGCATAGGCAAAATTAATTCTTGCATAGGCACAGATATCGGAATCAAATCCCATATCTTCCGCAGTGTTCAGCATTCTCTCTCCATCGTGCTGGGCTGCTATGGCCGCAGCAATATTTTCAGGATAAACAATACACAAATCAAATGCCGCGGCCAGTTCTGCCGGGAATTTTGATGTCGACCAGCCAACCGGTTCCCCTCTCTTTTTTGCTTCCCAGGCCTCCTCATATGTTTTCGCAACAATGTCACGCAGCTTCTGGGATGCAGCGCTTACTTTCTTTTTCGGCGCGGCAGTTGCAGTCTTTTCCGTCATTTCAGATTCCCCCTTCTTTTTCTTTCCTGTATTTATCGTATCCATAGCAGGCTGCTCCGATTGCACCGGCATACTGTGATAAAGCGGAAGTTCTTATCACGCATCTCATCTGTTCCTGCAGGGCCCGTATTATATCTTTGTTTCGGCTGACTCCACCGGTCATGAATACGGGTTCGATCACACCTACTCTGTTCGCAAGGCCGGTGACCTTGCCGGCCACCGAACGGTGGATACCGGCAATGATATTGCAGATATCGGCCCCCGCCGACAGTTGGGAAATCACTTCGCTTTCTGCAAAAACAGTGCATGTGGAACTAATCGGAACCCGGATCTCCGCCCTGGAACCGAGTTTCCCCAGTTCATCAATTCCCACCTCCAGGACGTTGGCCATGACCTCTAAAAACCTTCCGGTGCCTGCCGCACATTTATCATTCATCTGAAATGTGGTCATAATCCCGTTCTCAATTCCCAGTACCTTGATGTCCTGGCCTCCAATATCAATTACGGTATGCACTCCTGGGCAAAGGAACACGGCGCCTCTGGCATGGCAGCTTAACTCACTCATATTGGCATCTGCGATCCCGAACGCTCTTCTTCCGTATCCGGTAGCCAGTGTGCAGCCAATCTCCTCTTTCTTTATTCCTGCTTCCTCAAGTACCGCCTCAATCGCTTTTACCGGACCGCCTGTTCCCGTACCGGAGGCTACCAGGGATTTCGCGGCAAGCTCACCGCCGTTATTTAATATTACGCATTTGGATGTGGTGGAACCTACATCAATCCCCAGTGTATATACTCTATCCATCCTTATTCCCTTTCCCCAAAGCACTGCGCCATTACGGCCGTTACGGTCTCTCCCGGTTTTCCTCCGCCCCCCTTACCATCGGATTGACACGGCGTCCGGATGAGATGGGACCGTATTTTTGTCCACAGTTTCTCACCATCGGATTGACTGCTCTTTCCCCAGCCTCCTCCATGCCGGACCGCCCGCCGGACCTTGCGGCCTGTTTTCCGGCACCGTTTGAATTTCTCCTGACGCTCCGAAAAACGATGAATGCCAGAAGTATCATAATGGAACAGAAACATATCACTTCCATATTTGTCATCTATTGTCCGCCCCCCGTTTGTTCCTGCCCTTTCAGCTTTGCAACGAGCAGATCCCAGTCCCGGATCATGCGCGGAGTCAGCATCTGGTTAAACGGGCAGACGCCGGCCGGGTTCTGGTAGGCCGCCCCCACAAAAGCACAGATGTAACGGCGCAGGCCGTAAAGCGGTACTATTTCATCCACCCATCCGTGCTGTGCACAGTATGCAGGCCTGGATTTATCATGGTAGTCCTGAATCATTGCGTTCATGCTGCCGATAACGGGGCCTATATCTTTTCCTGCGTCATACTCTTTCACCAGACGCCTGGCATACATTGCCGCCGCTGCCGTCTCACTGTGCATGACATAGATTTCCGTAGATGCCGTGCCCAGGCTGAACACGTTTGTTTTTGTTCCCATCGGCCCTCCCATCACGTAATGGGCTGCGCCCGTTCCCTTTCTTACCGTAATTTCCATCTGCGGCACATGGGCGCTTTGCGTCCCGTAAATCAGGCTGGCTCCCAGGGCGAGAAGCTCCGCATCTTCGGCCGGTTCCCCCACATCGATTCCCGTAGTGTCCTGGAACCAGACGACCGGAATCCTGTCTCTGGCACAGAGATTTACGAATTCATTCATTTTTAAAAGTCCCTGACGATACAGCTTGCCGCCAATCCCGGCCGGTGTATCATCCCGGTATTCCGGGTAATTCATTAAGATTCCCTGGTTATTGGCTATCACACCTGTCAGAAGTCCGTTAAATTTCGTCAGGCCGCAAAGAATTTCGGGACCGTACTCCGGCTTAAACTCCCGAAACTGGCTGTTGTCTGTCAGCCGTCCCAAAAACTCCCGCATATCATAGATTCGTTTCTGGTTAAACGGAAGAATGGAATACAAATCTCCTGCCGGATACTGCGGCTCAGCCGGTTCGTCCACACGGAAATAATTCTCGTCGTAAGCCGGGCTTGCATCCACGTATTTTTTCAGCGCATCAAGCACTCCCTCCTCGGTCCCGTAAACTTCCCGAAACAGACCTGTTTCATTATAATGAGTCTGAACGCTGCCGGGCGGCTTTATTTTTCCCGCATTTTTAGTGGCATTGATCAGAGCCATGGCCGCTTCCTCATCCACATAACCCTTGGGATTCATTCCGCTTACGATTCCTGTTCCTCCAACGGCCATGTTGGCTTTCTCATGAGCCACCAGTATGGTCGGCGTGATGCTGTGATAGCCGCCACCGGCCGGATTAGTTCCAAATATCCCCACCAAAACCGGAATTCCGTTCTGTGCCAGTTCAGCGTGGCGGTAGAATGGGGTTCCTCCGGTGATTCTTCCGGCCATCACGCGCTCCTGCTCATCCAGTTTGATACCGCTGCAATTTAATATGTAGACCAGAGGAATTCGTAACTTCAGGGCAATATCACAGGCCTGGGTCAGTTTATAAGCCTGGCCTCCCACCCATACCCCCGCCATTTTCTTATGGTCCGACACAATTACAACGGACCACTTATCATGTATCTTGGCAAGTCCGGTCAGCACGCATGTACTGCCGTCAGGATTGTTATAAGGATTATAGATACTGTTCAGAGGACACCAGGTATCCTTGTCTATCAGTTGGTTCAGACGCTCCATCGGCGTCATCTGCCCGGACTTGTGTAACGATTCGTCGCTGCGCCCCGCATTTGTAGAAAACGCGGCCGACGCCGCAATATCGCCCTCCACCTTCTTCAGTTCCTTTTCATTTTCCTCATTCCTGTTGACCAGGGGCTTTCCGACCGTCGGCATATTCTGGTAATACCGGGGCATGGAATAACCAAATCCATTCATTCGCTCTTCTCCTTCTCCCTCTGTATGCAATAAGTTCCCCTTTAAGTTTCCTTCCCATAATCGTTATAACCGCAGAAAGAACTCAACTCCTTATACTGTTCATGCCTGCTGTTGGGCCTGCAGTCCTCCCTGGGATATCCGCACACCAGCAGAGCCGTAGGCACTGTCCCATCCGGTATGTGAAATGCGGCTTTCATTTTATCAGGATCAAAGTTCATGACCCATGTTGTTCCAAGGCCGATATCGGCCGCCTGCAGCATCATATGGGTGCCCGTGATTGCCGCATCGATTTCCCCGCTTATGTGCCCGTCCAGTTCCCTCTTATAACACTCCCCGCCGTCATAACTGATTAGAAATGCCAGAGGTGCATAATAATGGCAGGGCGTACACTCTTTTAATTTACTAAGGGCTGTCTCATCATTTAAAACAAGTATCCTCTGTGGCTGCAGATTTTTAGCCGTGGGCGCCAGCCTGGCCGCCTCCAGAACGGATAATATTTTTTCCTGCTCCACGGACTTCTGCGCAAACTTTCGAACGGAATACCGTGATTTTGCCAAATCTAAAAATCTCATACATCCTCCTCCTGCCATATAAGTGTGTGATTTTTATTGAACTGAAGCGCTTTCCTGTCGAAAGAAAAT
>CATWBR010000042.1 GCA_958349075.1 uncultured Clostridium sp. | reverse complement strand
GGCATATACAGATGAGAATCGCCGCTGTTCGTGCTTTTCGTTGTTAAGTTTCTGATAACGGTAACCTGCTTGTTGAACATGCGGTTATCCTTATCAGAAATTCAACGGTTTCTCTTTGCAGATCACCGTTATCACTTCATTATTAGTAGTTCTCTTTCCTGATCTCAAAATAACTCTGAGCATATTTGCAGACCGGACATACTTCCGGAGCTTTCTTTCCAATTACAAGGTGTCCGCAGATACGGCACTCCCACATACTCTCCTCCGCTTTCTCGAAGACCTGCTGCATCTCAACATTATGAAGCAGCTTACGGTAACGCTCCTCATGGGATTTCTCAATTGCGCCCACTTTTCTGAAGAGCTCCGCCATCTCCGGGAAACCTTCCTCGTCCGCATCCTTTGCAAAGCGGTCGTACATATCGGTCCATTCGTAATTCTCCCCCTCTGCTGCAGCCAGCAGGTTCTGTGCGGTTGTTCCCAGATGTCCGAGCGCCTCAAACCAAAGCTTGGCATGTTCCTGCTCGTTTCTGGCTGTCTTTAAGAAAATCTCGGCCAACTGCTCATAGCCCTCTCTCTGGGCAATCATAGCGAAATATGTATACTTATTCCTTGCCTGGCTCTCGCCTGCAAAACCTTCCATCAGGTTCTTCTCTGTCTTGGTTCCTGCATATTTATTTTCCGGATTCTCTGCTTTCTCTTCGATCTTCTCAAATACGGAAGCCGGCTGATGACACACCGGACAGGTAAATCCTTCCGGAAGCTCTCCCTCATGGATATATCCACAGATTGTACAACGATATTTTACCGAACTGTTCATATTTTTTCCTCCTAAATCTTCACTTCTGTCTCTGTAGCCGGTATGAAGCATCTGCTCTGCCAGCTCACTGAGCGGTTTCTTGTAAAATTCTTTATAAAGTTCAATGATTTCCCGGTTCTCATGGCTGGTGCGCAGTTCCATGCCGCTGTCCTTCCGGTACAGGCCGGCAATCCGCTTTTTCCGCAGTTCATCGCCTTTTAACAGCGTGCCCTTTGGCTGTCCTCCTCCTCCGATGCATCCTCCGGGGCAGGTCATCACTTCTATGAAATGATATTCTTTACCGCCATTCTTTATTCTATCAATAAATCGTGAGGCTGCTCTCGTTCCATAAATAACGGCTACATTTACTTCCATTCCCTTTATGGTCATCTGAGCTTCCTTGACGTCCTCCATTCCCCGCACCGGCTCCAAATCGTAAAGAACAGCCGGAGCCTTCTCGCCGGTAATATATTCATATGCCGTCCGCAGGGCTGCTTCCATAACTCCTCCGGTATTGCCGAAGATCACACCGGCTCCCGATGCTTCACCCATCAGCCTGTCATAGGAGGAATCCTCAAGTCCGGCAAAATCAACAGCCTCTTCTTTCGCCCACTTTGCCAGTTCCCTGGTCGTAATGACGTAGTCCATATCGCGCATATCATCTATGCCCAGATACTGTGCCGCCGCATTCATCTCTTCCCTGCGAATCTCAAATTTCTTTGCGGTACACGGCGTCACGGCTACATTGACAATCTTTTTCGGGTCAATCCCCATCTTCTTTGCAAAATACGTCTTGACCGTCGGTCCCTGCATCCCTATCGGGCTTTTGGCCGTCGACAGGTGCGGCAGCATATCAGGATGATAGGTTTCCGCGTATTTTACCCAGGATGGACAGCAGCTTGTAAACTGGGGAAGCGGTCTCGTCTTCTTCGTGATACGTTCAATCAGCTCACTGGCCTCCTCCACAATCGTAAGATCTGCGGCAAAATTTGTATCCAGCACATAGGAGGCTCCCAGTTTCCGAAGAAGGGCAACCATCTTTCCCTGGACAAAACTTCCGTCTTCCATTGCAAACTCTTCGCCGAGTGAAATCCTAACCGACGGAGAGGTGTTGAATATCACGATTTTCTCCGGGTCCAGGATCGCTTTTTTAACATCGTGGTATTCGTATTTCTCCGTGATGCTGGACACCGGACAGACATTGGCGCACTGTCCGCAGTTAATACAGACTGCCGTTCCTCCTGTCTGCTCCAGAGTATAAGTTCCGTGGACCCCTATATAGTCCGTACAGATATCCCTGCACTGGCCGCATTTAATACAGAGCGCTTCATCTCTGCAGATAGACGGGTTATCTTTCTCAATGGGTACGCGCACGTTCATTGGTAAATGATTCATCTACACCTCCTGAAATTTATGGAAATAAATATGCAATTTCCAAATCGATAATGATTACTATTTTTATTTTACCATAATTTTCTTATTTGTCAAGTAACCTTGATTATTTTTTTGCCATCCTTTTTGCGGTGTCTCTATATATACTTTCTTTATTAGGCCCTTTTTGTCACAATCTTTTTTACCCCCCTTTTATTCTGAATTTTTATTTCAACCTCATATCCCCTACTCTTCCATACATCCGTTTCTTTCACCCTTATTTCCCGTCTTACCGGGCGCTCCTCCCAGCTCATTATAAAGTGTAAATCCAAGAATCATAAGGCCTCCCGCCGCCTGCATCATGCTCATCGCTTCCCCCAGAACAAATACGGACATGAGGCATGCCACCAGGGGATCAATGTAGCTCAGAATTGCGGCTTCCTGGCCTTTCAGGTCTTTTAATGAGGAAAAATAGAGGCAGTATCCGATTCCTGTATGTACCACGCCCAGGATCAGAAGGTTCAATATTCCAAACATTCCCGCCTCCGCCACGTGGAATCCCGATTTAAACAGGACATATGGGAACATGACAATCAGTCCGACGATAAACTGCAGAAACGTCCTGTCAATCCCCTCTATATCCGGCAGCGACTTATTGATGAGAATAATGCCGGCATACAGGACGGCGGCAGCCAGTCCATATTCCACTCCCGTTATGTTGCTGCTGCCGCCTCCAAGGCCGCCCGCCGAAATCACCAGAACAAGTCCGGCTGTGGAAAAGATAAAACAGATAATCTGGCGCAGGGAAGGCCTCTCATGAAACAGAAACGGGCAGACCGCCGTCACAATCACCGGGGCAAAATAGTAACTGAGCGTTGCCACGGATACTGAAGTATAACGGTATGCCTCAAAAAGAAAAATCCAGTTAAAACCAATCATGGCCCCGGATACTATCAGAAGAACAAGACTTTTCTTACTGCCTGGAAGGTGAAATTTCCTGCCCCTGATAAATTGCCAGGTAAAAATCACTGCAATTGCGATTGCGGCCCGGAAAAAGGCAATCTCCTCCGGAGAAAGGGGGATTTGCGCCACAAAAATACCAATGGTTCCAAAGGCGGCCATTGCAGTTACATTCATAAACTTTGCGCTGCGTAATTTATGTTCCATTTCAGTTTTTGTCTCACTTTCTGCTTTCTGCAAGAATTACTTTTCTGTCCTGAGTATATCACAGGTACACCTGCATTTGGATATTTTTATTCCTCCCTATGGAAGTACTGGTTACAGTTCAGTTTCCCGGCTAAACAGGAACCGGTAATGTACTGCGGATCATTCCCGGAACGGTTGACGTCCGCCGCCTTGTGCTATAAAATAAATATATCATTAATAATAGGGATGAGCAAAACTCATGTTCAGAGTTTTACTCACGACTAACAACAAATAATAAGGAGGCGTCAATCATGAGGAAAAATTTTGGAGCTAAACCGTATACTTATCCGCAGCCGGTGCTGATCATTGCGACGTATGATGAAAACGGAACTGCCGATGCAATGAACGCCGCATGGGGCGGTATCAGCGATGACACACAAATTTCCATGTGTCTGAGTGCAGAGCACAAAACAGTAAAGAACATTCTGGCACGCGGCGCTTTTACCGTCAGCATGGCAGATGCCGCCCATGTCACGGAATGCGACTATGTCGGCATTGTTTCAGCCAATGATGTGCCGGATAAACTGGCAAAGGCCGGTTTCCATACCACAAAGGCAGAATTTGTGGATGCACCGCTTATCGACGAGCTTCCAATGGCGTTAGAGTGCACTCTGATTCATTATGACGCCGAATCCAGCCGTCTGACGGGCGAGATTGTCAACGTCAGTGCGGACGAACGAATACTTGGAGAAAACGGGAAAATCGATCCCGCCAAGCTTAATCCCATCACATTCGATCCGGTTAACCACACCTATTTAAAGCTTGGCGCTAAAGCCGGCGACGCCTTTAGGGACGGTCTGAAACTGAGATAACAACCAGATTCCCCTGAGCCGTATAGGATGTCCTATAACGGTTCAGGGGAGTTTGTCATAAGAAGGTGCAGAAAAAAGACGGATGCGAATAGAGATACCTAACTGATCATGTGACATATTATGATTAAGTGACCATTTATTAAGAGGAGAACGGAGGCAAGCGGATGGAAATAACCGGACTACAGATTATATTCATACTCATCGCATTGGCGGAATGGATTTTCACGAAATCGACTGTGGTTTTCCGTGGACTTCCGCCCGAGGGATTGGAAATTCCAGCAGGGCTGGAGAATGCAGGATATGTGGCTGTCTTTGGCATCCTGTTTGCTTTTTACATCGGCGAACGCCTGATTTACCGAAAAAATCCTGACGGCTCCCAGCCGATTGTCCTGCGCAGCAGAGGAGTCCTGTGGGCTATTTTTTTCTATGTCCCATATCTGTTCTGCAGCTTTGCAGGAAATATAATTTTTCTGTTCAGGGAGAAAGGACGCATTGAGGGAGCGGTGTTTTTTCTTGTAACGCTGCTGGCTTTTATTTGGCTGAGCGTGAAACTTTATAAAATGCCGAAGGAGCCTCGGATGATTTGAAAGGAGAAGTTCCATGCTAAACACACTGATGACACTGTTAGAAAAACCGCCCGTTTACACAAAAATGGAGCATGCATTCTGGGATGACGACTACATCTCAGAACAGATGCTTAAGGCTCATCTGGATCCCGATTTTGAGGGCGCCAGCAGAAAGCTGGAATTTATCAGGAATTCTGCCGCCTGGATTCAAGCTGCTCTGCCGCCGTCACGATATCCCTCCCTCCTGGACGTGGGCTGTGGTCCCGGAATTTATGCCGAACATTTTTCCGCAGCCGGATACCGTGTTACCGGGATCGATTTTTCAAGACGGTCAATCGGCTATGCCAGGGATTCGGCAGACCGGCTCGGTTTAGACATTCGTTATCTGTGTCTGGATTATCTGACAATGGATTTCGAAAAGGCGTTTGATTTCGCCACAATGATTTACTGTGACTATGGCGTGCTCTCTCCCGCGGACAGGCAGATTCTGCTTAAAAATGTTTACCGCTGCCTGCGGCCGGGGGGAAGATTTCTACTGGATGTATTTTCAATGGCCGTATTTGACCGTTTTAAAGAAGGACAGACCTGGGAAGTGTGTGAAAACGGCGGATTCTGGAGCGGGTCGAAGTATGCTGCCCTGAACGGGGCCTATCAATATCCGGACGGCGTGTCGCTAGAACAGACTGTGGTTGTCACAGAGCGGGAAACGGCGGTTTACTATCTGTGGAATACGTATTTTACGGAGGCTTCGCTGGCCGCGGAGGCGGCCAAAGCCGGTTTTAAAATCTGCGGCCTGTACGGTGATGTGGCCGGAGCCCCATACAAAAAAGACGCCCCAACCATAGCCGTGCTGCTGGAGCGTTCCTGAAACCCGATTCTACTTTTCATAAAGGAATTTACCGGGTAGTTCCAGCCGGAACACCGCTGCCATATCCTTAAAATCCTGCACCGACGGGAGCTGCCGCTTTTCCTTTGTCACGGACATTACCTTGATAAGCATCTCCGCTGCTTTTTCCACGGTATGCATTAAGCCGAATGTATTGTCAAAGCTGTCCCCGGCCGCAAAGAGGCCGTGCTGGGCCCATAGCACCACATCGTACTCTTCCATCATGGTGCAGGTCAGCTCCGCTATCTTTGCCGTGCCCGGAACCATCCATGGGAGCACGCCCATTCCCGACGGAAATGTCATCGCGCACTCCGGTTCCATCTCCCAAAGCTCCCTTGTGAATATCTCATCCTTTAGAGGGAGTATAAATGAAAGAGCGATAATATTGGCCGGATGGGCGTGGTAAATCACACGGTATCTTCCTCCCGTCACCCTTTTCTTCACGGCCTGGTTCATCAGATGGGCCGGCAGTTCGCTGGTGGGAAGGCCTCCCCCGGACAGTCCCCATACAATCCGGTAGGAACCGCCGTCTTTGCTTATTTCTATCATACCGAATGAATCGGCCGGGTTTAGCGTCATGTTGCGCATGAATTTTCCGCTTCCGGTCACATATAAAAAGTCTCCCGACAGTTCCGGGACACTCACCGGGAGGGCGATCCAGGCACCGTCCGTTTTCAGTTCCTCCCGCACCTCACCCACTTCCGTTTCCGTCAGGCGGAAGCTTAAATTCCCGCCATGGCACTCATGCCAGCCGAGCCTCCAGCCGTCATCCGACATTCTGATAAAACCTTTTGCCGCATTGCTTTCCAGTACCTTCATTCTATTTCCTCCTGTTCCCGTTCTCCCGGAAAATACTTACCATTCAAAAACATTATCCTTCCGGCCGCTTCCGCGGCAGGTACCTCTTTATCTCAAACGATGATACAGCGCATTCCTGCGCCTCTTTCAGATCCTTAAATACGCCGTCCGCTATCATCTGCGCCATGATATTTCCAGCCGCCGTAGCTTCCGGCGGTCCGGCGAGGACCGGCACCCCGGCATAGTCGGCCGTAAGCTGATTGAGATAGCCGGCGTTCGAACCGCCGCCGACAATGTGGATTGACGTGCAGCACTTTCCGGTCACCGTTTCCAGTTCTTTGCGTATCCCTGCATAGGATTTGGCCAGACTCCGGTATACAACCGCCGCCAGCTCCCCGGGCGTTTCCGGTACCTGCTGCCCCGTTCTTTTACAGAATCCTCCGACCGCCTCCGCCATGCTCTCCGGAGCCAGGAATTCATCGCTGTTGCAGTCCACAAAGGAGGCAATATCCGCTCTCATGGCCTCCGCGCACAGCGTCTCAAACGCCATTCCCGGAGCCGTCTCTTTCCTGATATTCTGTATCATCCACAGTCCCATGCTGTTCTTAAGAAGCAGGTTCTTTCCCCCGAATCCGCCCTCATTCGTAAATTTAAGTCGTCTTCCCGCTTCGCAGATAACCGGTTTCTCCGTAATCATCCCCATTAGCGACCACGTCCCGGAACTGATGACGGCTCTTGTTTCCCCTTCGCCGCATTCCGGCAAAACCATCAGGGCACAAGCCGTGTCATGGGTGGCAGGCAGGATTACATTACAGTCAAATCCCACTTTTTCTTTTACTTCGTCTTTCAGTCTCCCCAGCCGTTCTCCCGGCATACTGACCGGCAAAAGCAGACGGTCCGGTATCTCCATCTTTCCGGCCAGCTCCCGGTCCCAGTCCTTTTTCTCCGGGTCGAGGAGCTGGCTTGTGGAGGCGTTCGTATATTCCTGCACTCTCCTGCCCGTCAGATAGAAGCCAAAGTAATCCGGAATCATGAGCATGCACCAAGCCTTCCGCAGGATCTCCGGCCTGTCCCGCCTGTCTGCCGCCAACTGGCAGAGGGTGTTGAATTCGGCCGTCTGGATTCCCGTTCTCTTATATAATTCCTGCTCAGGCATCTTCTCCCATATACTGCCGTATATCCCGCGGGTTCTCATGTCGCGGTGATTTGCAGCATTTCCCAGAATCCGGCCTTCCCTGTCCAGAAACACATAATCCAATCCCCATGTGTCGATTCCCATACCGGCCGGTATTTTCCCTGCATCCCGGCAGCGTTTCATACCTTCCATAAGCTGCTCCGTCAGGTATTCAATATCCCAGCACATCATATGTTCCCTCTTCACGGGGCTGTTGGAAAAACGGTAGACTTCCTGCATTCTGATCTTATCCCCATCCCTGTCGGCCAGGATGTGCCTGCCCCCGGACGCGCCAAAGTCTACCGCCAGGTAATATTTCTTCTCTATTTCCTTCATCTTCTCACCCTTTCCGGATAAGCGGAGCATACCGCATGCAGAACTCCCGCAGCAGACGTTTCATTGCAGCTCCAGTCCGGCCGCCAAACGCCGTACCGGCAAAGAGGCCGGTCATCCCGACCGGCCTCACTCCCGGCATGGAGCGCGTTCACCGGCGCCACACCGCATTCTATCCTCTGCCGCGCTTCTGCGCTCTAATCCTCAGTCCCCTCTGTTATGTACTGCAGCCCTTTTTGAATCCTAAGATACTTACCGTACTGCTCGTTACAGACCGCTGCCGCTTCCGGCTGGGGCTCAAAACAGTTCTGGATTTTTACCGTCCCCTCCGATATCTGCTCCAGGGAGTCAAAACAGCCGCAGTGGTATGCCGCCAGAAGGGCGATGCCAAAGGCCGGCCCTATCATTCCGTCCATCTGCTCGATGCGGATATTCAGCACATTGGCCAGGGTCTGCATCCAAACCCGGCTCCTCGCGCCTCCGCCCACTACTTTCACACTGCCGAACCGGCACAGGGGAAGGCGCATCTTCTCGGCCAGTTCCCGAAAGCTGAAGCAGAGTCCCTCAATCACTGCATACAGCATATCGGAGCGGTCCGTCTCCGTGCTCAGGCCGATAAACGAACCCCTGATGTCAGGATCCGCATAGAGTGTCTTTTCCCCCATTAAATGAGGATAGAAAAGCACACCGCTCCCGGAAGATTTCTCCACATCCACCAGACAGTCCACCTCGGAAAAATCCGCCTCCATGATTCCCCGCACCCACCAGTCAAACGTACTTCCGTTGGACTGCACGGCTCCCTGGATCAGGTAGGAATAGCTCTTGTCGTCAAAGGAAAAAAGAATCATCTTCCCCTTTGAATTGTCCTTTATTTCCGCCACCGGCATCATGAATACGCCCGATGTTCCCAGGGAAATCACGGGATAGCCCCGGCCCAGGCAGCCCGTGGAAATAGCCGTCGCGGGATTGTCTCCCGTCCCGGTCAGCACGTCTATCCGCCGGCTCAGGGAAAAACGCTCCGCAATTTCTTCCGTCAGCGTCCCGGCCGCAAGGACGCTGCCCCGCACCTCCGGGTACAGCTCCTCCTCAAGGCCTATTAGATCCCGCATTTCGGGCGACCATTTCCGCTCTTTGATCTGGTAGAGACAGGACGTGGATGCCTCGCAGTAATCCGTTCCGCAGTGCCCGGTCAGGCGGTATACGAGATAGTCCGGACCGATCAGGAATTTTTTGATTTTCTTAAAATTTTCAGGCTCATTCTCCTTCAGCCAGTATAGATTGGCCGCCGGACTTCCGGTGGAAATGGTTCTGGCCAGATATTCTCCCTCCGGAAAATCCCTGATCCGCTCCTTGAGTTCCGGGATTAAATCCTTAGTTCTGATATCATTCCACATCAGCGCAGGCCGGACCGATTTCCCTTCCCCGTCCAGAACAGCCAGCGTATGCATCTGGCCCGTCACTCCAATCCCTCTGATCAGGCTCCGGTCACACTTCTTAAAAATCCGTTCCATGGCGCTCATCATACAATCGTACCAAATCTCCGGATCGATTTCACTGAAGCCTCTCTCCGGCTGGGCCGCCTGATATTCCTCCGTAATCTGTGCCAGCACATTTTTATTTTCGTCTATCAGTACCAGCTTCATTGCAGAGGTTCCTAAATCTATGCCTAAAAATGTCTGTTTTGTTTGTTCCATACTGCAATCCACCTTTACGGATGACGGCGGGGGAGCATCTGCCCGTCTCTCACCGCCGTCAAATGATTAGTTTTCGTTAATCATCGTGACCAGTTCCCTGGCCTTTCTGCTTACATTCTCAACTGATTCAACGCTCAGATGAATTACGTCGTGCTCATTGTGGTTCGTCTCATAAGCCTCGCCAAATGTGCGTATGTATTCTTTTCTCAAATCCGAACCGTAGTTAATCTTAATCAGGCCGTGTTTCTTGGCCTCCCAGATTACCTCCTTCGGGATTCCGGAACCGCCGTGAAGTACCAGCGGAACGGAGGATACCTCATTTATTTTTGCCAGCAGAGGAATATCAATCTGGGGATTCAGGCACAGGCCGTGGACATTGCCTACGGATACTGCCAGGGTATCGCAGCCCGTCTGTTCCACGAAATCAGCCACCATGGCCGGATCGGTCTTGCACTCCGCCTCATTTACCACATCCTCTTCCTTTCCCTGGAGAGCGCCCAGCTCAGCCTCCACCGGAATACCGTAGAAATGGCAGTATTCGGCGGCGCGGCGGCACTCTTTTACATTTTCCTCGAACGGAAGGTGGGAAGCGTCAATCATGATGGAGGTAAATCCTGCATCCACACAGGCCTTTACATCTTCAAAAGACTTGCCGTGATCCAGGTGAAGGCCGATCGGCGTATCCGAATTCTTAACTGCATCCTGTGCAATCATGGCAATGACGCGCGGGTTGGAAAGCCGCAGGTTGTTGGAGGATATCTGAATATATCCAGGCAGATCGGCCTCCTGCAGTCCTCTCGCGATCGCATAAGTCATTTCCAGGTTGGTCGTGTTAAACGCCGGTAATACGTGATGATATTTCTTGGCAAATTCCATAAGGTCAAAACCATTTACAAGCTTCATAATTCTCTCCTCCATCTTTTCTTTCACTTAGTTCATTTTTCAGTAATCACCTGAAGTCATACATTCTTTCGTACAGGACTTTATATTTCGCGAATTTTTCCATATAGTACTCATGCATGGCGGGATCAGGTAAAAATTCTTTTCTGATCTTTACGGCCCTTCTGATTCCTTCTTCCAGGGAAGTGTAGGCGCCCGTACCGGCCGCGGCCATCAGCATACATCCCACGGTTCCCGATTCTTCATTTTCCAGTGAAAGAACCTTCATGTTAAATATATCGGCCCGGATCTGAAGAGTCAGTTCGGAGGCTGCGCCTCCTCCCGTCGCCACAATGCGGTTCATCTTTGTCCCCAGTGTTTTGAGGCGTTCATAGGACAGGTACATCTGAAACGCCATTCCCTCCAGAATCGCCCGGTAGATCTCCTCCGCCTTCGTATGGATGGTAAGGCCGGTTATGGTTCCTCTGGCATCCATCGAAAGATCCGGGTTTCCGGACGACCCGAACTGCGGAAGCACCATGACGTCCGTCCGGATATCCTTTACGGCTCTGTCGATGCCGGAATAGAAATTTTCTCCCCGCGCATCGCACTCCATCTTAAATCCTTTTAAAATGCTGTCCCTCGCCCAGTTTTTGAGCGCTCCGCAGGTCGTTACCTCCAGGCTTGAGAGATAAGTACCCGGCAGGATATAGGGGATACAGGTAAAATCATTGTCTATCATATAAGGGGTCATCATGGCACCTGGCAGCATTGTGAACAGGAACTCGCACGTTCCCATCCCGCATTCTCCCGCCTCTGCCCCGCAAAGGCCGCTTCCAAGGGCTGCGCAGCTCTGGTCGTGGCCTCCGGCCACCAGTTTCATATCGGGATTTAAATGAAGCTCCTTAGCAGCATCGGGAAGTATCGTGCCAATCACGGTACAGGGCTTTACCCGCGTTGAAAAAAGTTCTTTCCAGATTACAGCAAGACTCAGAAGCTCTTCTGACCAGTCCATCTTCCTGATGTCGAACGCCATGCTCCGGGCTGCGGAGGAATAACTGACCATCCGTTTTCCGGTCAGCATGTATCCCACAAAGTCCTCATAATAGAGGATGGCATCCGCCTTTTTTACCGCGTCCGTATTCCGGTTCAGCCACATGTACTTGGGAAGGCCGTAGAGCTCGTTGGGAGGGAGGCCGGTAATTTCAAAAATCCGCTGTGCCCCCATTTTTTCTATAATTTCTTCTGTCTCTTTAATTCCTCTGGAATCGCCCGTCAGCATGGAATTGGCCAGGGCTTTTCCCTCTTTGTCAAGGCAGACCACGGATTCTCCAAGGCTTGTAACGGCCATGGCCTCTATCTTTTCAGGACAGCGCTCTCCCACTTCACGGAGCACCTGTTTTACATATTTCATGACGGTCTCCGGGTTCAGTTCCCTGTGCCCGCCGCCTCCCAGCTCCTCATATTTTCTGGAAGCTGTAAAAAGTACGTTTCCATCCAGATCATAGACCAGCATCTTACTTCCGCTGGTTCCGACATCCAGTCCTGCAAATGCCATAGTATCTCCTTTGAAAAATAGCTTTCTATTTCTTTTTTACTGCTGTTTGGAACGGCTCTTCTTGAATACGTCGATGACCACGGCTACCATGATAATGATCCCCTTGAATACGCCCTGCCAGAAGGAGTTGATTCCCATCAGGTTCAGGCCGTTTGTGATAACGCCGATGATCAGAATACCGATAAAGGTGCCGCCCACGGTTCCTACGCCGCCCGACATGCTGGTTCCGCCGATTACAACGGCCGCAATGGCATCCATTTCAAATCCGTTGCCGAGCGTCGCAGCTGCCGAACCGAGACGGGCCGACCATACGATTCCGCCCACGCCGCAGAGCAGGCCGATGAGAACGTAGGGAAGCATGTTGTATTTTTTCACATTGACGCCGGAGTATTTAGCCGCCGTCTTGTTGCCGCCCAGCGCATAAATATAGTACCCAAACCGTGTCTTATTTAACAGAATCCAGGTCGCAATCAGGATAACGGCCGCATAAACAATGATGACCGACACTCCGCCAAGGCTCGTATTGCCAAGTCCCGTATATGTGGCATTGCGCACACGGATTGTCACGCCGCCCGAGATAATCTCGGTCAGTCCGCGGCCGATACACTGCGTCGCCAGCGTGGCGACAAAAGCGGGTACCTGCAGATAAGCGATGGCAAAACCGTTGATCGTTCCCACCAGGGCACCCACTGCCAGACAGCTTATTACGGTTACCCATACCGGTGCGTTTAAGTTGGTAATCATATATGCACCGATAACGCCCGTCAGGCCGACGGTGGAACCGACGGAAATATCAATCTCACCCATCAGAATCGCAAGCAGCATGCCGCAGCAGATGATTGCGTTAACCGAGTTGGATTTTAAAAGGTTTAAAAGGTTTGATGACGTCATAAACTTCGGTGTTGAAACCGAAACGATTATAATAAGCAGGATCAGACCGATGATCGTTCCGATATTACGCTTCAGATAAGCAGAGCCTGTGAATGGAACTCCCAGTTCCTTCTTCTTTTCCATAGTTGTACCTCCTAAAATTTCCTTATTCTCTGTTTGTTGCATACGTCATCATGGATTCCTGGGAAAATTCTTCCTCGGACAGTTCTCCGGTGATTCTTCCCTCGCACATGACATAGCACCTGTTGCACATATTGATAATCTCCGGGAGTTCCGAAGAAACCATAATAATCGAAACGCCGTTTGCCGCCAGCTCATCGATGATGGCGTATATTTCGGCCTTGGAACCTACGTCGATGCCCCTTGTCGGCTCATCCAGAATAATGACCTTCGGATTTTTGGCCAGCCATTTACTCAAAACTACCTTCTGCTGGTTTCCGCCGCTTAAATTGCCGGTTAATTGTCTGGCTGAGGTGATTTTGATGGAAAATTTCTTTCTGTAATCCTCCACCATCTTATCCCAGTCCGCCTGTTTTACACCGACTCCCTTTATAAAATCACTGAGACAGACAAGGCCCATGTTGAACTTTACATCATTTTTAAGAATCAGTCCCTCGTCCCTTCTGTCCTCCGAGACATAGACGATACCATTGTCGATAGCATCCTGCGGCCGCCGGATTTCCAGCTTTTTACCATCCAGGAAAATCTCGCCGCCGGATTTCTGGTAAGCTCCGAATATGGTCTTCATCAGTTCCGTTCTTCTGGCCCCGACAAGACCTGCGAAACCGACAATCTCACCGTACCTGGCATGGAAATTCACGTCTTTGAAGTACTTCTCATGATCCAGTCCCTTTACTTCAAGGGAGGTTCCCTTGATCTCATGTTTGTTTCTCGTATAGTAACTGCTCAGTTCGCGGCCTACCATCATCTTGATCAGCTCATCCTTGTCCGCCTCGGGCGTCGGAACGTCGCCGATCATCTTGCCGTCACGCAGGACCACGATCCGGTCTGTAATGGTAAAGAGTTCTTCCAGCCTGTGGGAAATGTAGATGATTCCCACTCCTTTTTTCTTCAGCAGCCTGATAATGTCAAACAGCGTTTCCACCTCACCCTGTGACAGGGAGGAGGTCGGTTCATCCATGACAACGATTCTGGCCTCGGCCGACACGGCCTTGATAATCTCCACAAGCTGCTGCATTCCGATGGATAAGTCCTCCACCAGTTGAGACGCCCGGAGGTTTAAGTGCAGATCGTCTATGACCTTCTGCGTCTCCTCCTCCATCCGTTTTGCATCTACAAGCCCGAATTTATCTTTGAGCTCACGCCCCATAAAAACATTCGCCGCAATTGTCCTGGCCGGCACCAGAATGATTTCCTGATGGATGATTCTGATTCCGTTCGCCCCTGCCACAGCGGCAGAATGTATATTTTTCAATTCTCCGTTTATATGTATTTCGCCGGAATCCGCTTTATAGATTCCGCCCAGTATCTTGATTAAGGTTGACTTACCGGCTCCGTTTTCACCGAGGATGGCTACCACTTCCCCTTCTCCGACAGAGAGGTTTACACCGGTCAGTACCACGTTTGAAGCAAATGCTTTTGTTATATTCTGCATCTGTAAGAGTTTTGTTTCGCCCATATGCTACCTCGTATTCCCTGGAATGTTTATATCTGCACGTGACCTCTTTTGAAATTCTCTTCCTTATGAAACAACGAAAAGCACGCTTCGCAAACTTTTCATTGCCACTTAATAAATGGTCCGGCTCAAAATCTTATTTTGAGCCGAACCACGTAATCAAAAATCTGCTGTTACGGTTCAGGCCGGCAGCTCCCGAGGAGGCGGCACTGAAGGGTAACCTGTTTTACACGTCAGCCAATTCTATGTTGTTCATTGTCGTCCTGTTACAAAAACGTTCTCTGTCTGACTGTGGTTAGTCAAGGGAATCCCATGCGTCAAGATCGTAATTGTCGATATTGTCTGCTGTAATGCTGTAGGATTCGATGCTTGTGTTAAATGTAATTTCTTTTCCGTTTAAGAGATCAACTGCTTCTTTCACTCCCATGTATCCCATGTATGTAGGTCTCTGAGCGGAGCTCTGTACCATTGTGCCGTCTTTGATGGCATGTTTTCCGATTGGAGCGCCGTCTTTGCCCAGAATATCGATAGTTCCTGTCTTGCCTGCTTCTTCCACTGCCTGTACTGCGCCTAAAGCGGATGTATCGTTGATTGCGTAGATTACGTCGATGTTGTCATGAGCCTGAAGGGCGTCTGATACAACTTCAAATGCTGCGTCTGTAGCACCTTTGCCTTCCACTACCTGAACTTCTACAAAAGCATCCGGATTCTCTACGTTTTCTTTAATTCCCTTCCAGAATCCGTCTACGTTGATAATGCAGGATTCCGCTGTCTGAAGATGAACGATAAGAACGTTGGCTCCGTCCGGATGATGCTCTGCAACCCACTGTCCGGAAAGATACCCAAGCTGTGTATTGTCGGAAGCGATGATTCCGTCTACCAGTTCGTAATCTTCTTCCTGAATGACATTGTCTACGTTGATAACCTTTACGCCTGCATCTTTACATGTCTGAAGTACGGTCTGTGCTCCTGCGGAATCGTATGGGATGTACACCAGTGCATTAATTCCGCTTGCAATCATATCGTCAATCTGGGATGCCTGTTTGGTTGGGTCATTCTGCGGGTCAAAGTAAATCAGCTCGCATCCCAGTTCCTCACATGCTGTCTGAACACCTGTTAATACTGCGGTGAAGTATTCGTTTGTCAGTGTGTATGGAGAAAAACCGATTGTGTAATTCCCCTCTTTTGCTGCCTCTGAAACTGCCTCCGTCACTGCATCTGCAGCCGCTTCTGCTGTGGACTCTGCCGGAGCCGCCGTTGTTTCGGCTGCTTTCTGTCCGCCGCAGGCTGTCATGGAAAGCACCATTGCAC
>CATWBR010000041.1 GCA_958349075.1 uncultured Clostridium sp. | reverse complement strand
CCAACTTACGGTAAGGGCATTCTCATTCTTTCGGTATCCCTCTATAAAACGCTCCCTCTCGTCACGGTCCATACCTTCCTGAAAAGTAATTGAATCCTGTCCCACAACAATCTTAAAACCGGCCGACGTCCTGAATACCCTGCCTGATGCCGAGTCCCTCGCGGCAGTGCGCTCCACATCCCAGGACAGCTCGTCAAATGCAGTCCCGTATTCTTTGAAGAGCCTCTGGTAATTGTATGTAAAGCCGCTCAGTCCTGTGGATGTGTATTCAGCGCAGTCATCCGTCGTCCATTGGTCGAACAGCTCCCCTTTACCGTCATACACGGCAAATTCGGCGGGATTATCGTTTGTAACAGGATGTTTCCTTCCATCCATTTCCATATATTTATATATCTCTGCTTTGGTATGATCATTCGGCAGCAGGAAATGCTGCAGTCCCTCCTTTTCTTTTATTTCCAGTTCCATAGAGGACCTGACGAAACCGGCCGGAGCGCTTATTTCCTCAAGGATGTAAAATCCTTTGGGGATTGCTTCCAGATATTCCGGAGTATCACCGGAAACCCACTCTGCCACAAACGTTTTTTTACGGTTATTTTCATCAAGCTTTGTCCACCTGGCCGGAGTTTCTTCCGCCTTTTCCAGATAGTAGCCGGAAGGATGCTTGTTCAGATCATCTGTGACGACCCGCCTCGCCCTGAACAGAGCCAGCCTGGCTCCTTTTACACTGCCGTAGGAATATGAGGCTTTTCCTTCTGTCCGTATTTCAGCTTCATCAAGCGCCTTATCGCAGTCCCTGACCTTTACCCGAAAAGCCTCCGGGGCATCCACTTTTTCCAGGTATCCACTGATCGGCCGGTCCGTCATTCCGACTCCCTGAACCTCTGTTTTATCCTCCACCGTCACGCCGGCCGGCATCGCTTTTACATAACCTTCCGGCGCTTTTAGTTCCTCCATGATGTAAAGGCCGGCCGGAACCCTCTTAAGCACATCCACCCGGCCGTCTGTCATCCCGCTTTGGAATGGATCGTTGGGGGCTGATTCACCGGTTGTCCACGTGTTTTCCATGATATAGCTTTCTCCCTGACGGTGATAGAGAGGCCGGTCGTCTTCCGGCGCTTCCGGTTCAAAACCGATATCCATCAGTTCGGCAATTTTGTCAATTCTCCATGCATTATCATTAAATTCTTTCAATTTATCGTCATACCGATACCGGATATAGTCGCCGTCCCTGTCATAAACCGGGCTGCCCTTTTGATATGTTTCACCCGATTTCTGGTAATAAACCGACTGGCCGTATTCATTAAGGACGGGATTTACCGTCTTTTTAAATCTTCCCGCCTCCATCGTCCCGATGGTCCACTCCCGTTCCGTATCCGCTTCCATTGCAGCAATGCGGCTCGTAGTGATTTTTTCTCTGGCAGTCACATTTCCATATTGATCTCTTGAAATCTTTACCGGCCAGACCAGGATTTTCCCTGTATTCTCCTCCACCACATAGGCCATGCCTGTGTATGGATCGACCTGGCTGTCCCGGTTCCTCTCCGCATCTAAATGGTATAATTGCGTTCCTTCCGGCACCCGGTCAAACACACGGTCTTTTGCGTTATACCTTAATGTCTCATAGTCCTGAGAAATGATTTCCAGAAACGGTGTCCCATTTTTCACTGCAAAAAGTGAACTGCCGTTTTTTGCCCTTATCTTCCTCCCATCCCCATCAAAACCATACAACGCGCCGTTTTCTTTCTGCAGCACGGTAAGACCTCCAAGATCATAAAACAGGATATCGGTATCCTCCCGTTCTACGGTCTTGTATATCCATGTTCCTGCTCCCTTGTCATTTTCCTGATCGTCATAAGTGTAGTTCCGGTAATCATCCAGGCCGTCACCGCCCGCTTTCGTTTTATCCAGGACGAATCTGAGCCTTGTTCCTGCAAATCCTTTCTGGACGTACATATTGTTTACATTGCCATAACGGTCGCGTTCCACATTCACACCATCAAACTGATAGTCCTCTCTGTCCCCGTTCCTCCTCACTTCAACCGCATCAAACAGAGTCATCACCGCGCCGGGCAAATACCGGTTCACATCATCGGCTGTTTCCGGAACTTTGAGGAGTCTTGCATTTCCGGTGAAAACCCCATCTTCATACAGGATTTCAATACTCTCACCTGCCTCCTGCTTTTTTTTCAGGGAATCTAAAAAACCCTTTTTCCACCCATAGCCCAGATATTTTCCTGAAGCAGTGCAGGCCAATTCCAGATTTTCTAAACCATAACGTCCCTTCAGCTCCGTAATACTGCCCTCCAGGCGTCCCTTCAGCTCATACGTCACCATATCCTCCTCTGGCTTTTTCTTTGTCACTTCCAGGCGGATTGGTGTATTGTTCAGATAAATCCCTGCCGTATCTCCTCTGTCCTGCGGTTTGTCTTTGTTTGTTTCCGTGCCGTCCTCGTATATCGCCGCCAATACCCGGTTATCGCTGATGCCGTTCAGATAATAGGCAATCTCGTCTGAATATATTTCAACCGCTACCGGCCTGCTTCTGACATACCCCGCTGGTGCCTTTATTTCACACAGGACGTAACAGCCGGCTCCCAAAGGCTGGGGTGTTTCTAAGTATCCTACATTCTGGCTGCCGTTTTCCGCCCCCCGATCCCCGGTCGTCGTAAATGCCCTGAACTGTCCTGTCTTCTCTCCCGCCTCATCGGTCATCATAACCGCCTCTTTCTCCCGGCAGATCGGCGTTCCTGCCGGTACGGTTCCATAATATTTTCCGTTATAAGGCACCTGCCATGGAAGGGACGGCCTGGCAAGCGGTGTAATGCCGGATGCTCCCATCGCCTCCAGAAATTCCCGGCTTCCGGCAATGACAGTATCTTTCTCATAAAATTTTACCCGGCCGCCGCTGTACTCTCCATCCTCACGGTCCGCACTGTAAATCGAAAATATGGCTCCGTCATGCAAAACCGTTTCGCCTGTTTCCGAATCCAGCTTTTCAATCCGAAGTTTAGAAGCATAGAACGTATTTCTATACTTCCCGTCCGCATATCCGGTAAAACCATCCGTTTTATCTCCCCCTGCATCCGCCGGTTCCGTCACGGTCCACGGTACCAGGGCAGAAAAATACTTCCCATCGTATCCGGTTAAGACTCCCGTTATTGTTTTTACGCCGTCCTTAAAACAGAATCCTGACGGGTTGCTGCCACTGACGGCGGTTTCACTTTGATACGGCACATTGTCGGCGGTCCCGGACTGTTCTGAAACGGATGCATAACGGTAATATGTCCCCACCCTTTCGTTGCTCCGGTAAATGCTGGCTGCATTTTCTGTTTCGTATACATCTTTGTAAGGATTAAATTCTTCCTGAGTAATCGAAAATCCCTGATAGTCAAAACTTCCTCCCGGATATGTAACCCTGCCGGCCAATTTACCGGCGGCCAGTCCGTATTTATAGATTTCAAAGTCACCGTCATTATTATGAGCCCGGATTACATAGTTTCTTAAGTCATCCGTATGGTTTTCTTTCCATTCTTCATTCATCCGGATATAATATTTTTTCTGCAATTCTTCCGGAGTATCCTCACTGTTGAACTGATAGTTCCGGTTACAGACCTCCGTCGCCCCCTCATTTCCCCCCTCTTCATAAAGGGCGGGCAGGACAATCTCTTTTGGTTGATCCGTCTTATAGTGTTTGTTGTAAAAGTCTCCCAGTTCTGCATTGTATGGCTGTTGTTCCACCACGACGTAGGCTCCGTACGGCAAATATTTTGAGACGCCGTAACAGGCTCCGCTCTTTGATGTTTCAAGTCCGTTCCCCTTCCTTTCAAGGTCTTTTAAAGCCGCTTCAAAAAGTGTGTCCGCCGATAACGTAGTCCTATCGCCGTCTCTTCCTCCGTCCGCCTCACCGTCCCAGGCAACCGCATATATTTCATCCAAATCATAGGTAAAAAACGGACTCAAGTAATTTTCCGCTTTTAGAATAGCTGCGTACAATGCCTGATCGTAAATCTTATCCTGATAGGAGGCACCACCGCCGGATGCCTGGCTTTCTCCATGTCCGTTGTCTTCCGTCAGCTTCTTCGCTTCCTCCTCCAGATACCAGTTAATCGCAAACTGGCGCACGGCGTCGGAACGTTTCGCGTTTTCCTTGGCTTCCTCCGATGTATTGGCCTGATTTTCTGTCTCACTGTTGTTGTGGGAAACCGGAGACTCTTTCTCGCCTCCATTCGTTCCAAATATGAGCCGGCGTATAAAGGCTAACGGTTTAAAGGACGTGCTGGCATCCTCATTCCGATCCCATTTATCATGATTGGCTGTCCGGACAGCTTCAAAGAACTTGTCATAATTATATCCTTCCACCCGTCTCGTTTTACCGGCCCCGTCTTCCATGATCCGCGTCACGGTTTCCAGCAGACGGGTATAGCCCGCGTTCTGGTTTTCCTCTATCCTGCCATCGGCATCAAATGGATAGAGCATCCCATTAGCCGTTACCGCCTCATCCCATGTGTTGTTGACGACGGAGCCTGTGGTAAGGGAGCCTGTCTTATGGGGCACTTTCGTATACAGTTTCTGGACACTGCCGAAAGGCTCCGTCTCCGGATAGGAGGCTTGGTAATCCTCAATATTGATTTCATTTCCGTTCCGGTCTATCCAGTTTATTCCCCCCTCCTCATTCCGGTACAGCCGCTCCAGGTTCGACTTCAGGTATATCTTGAAACGGAAGTTCGGAAGTTTGTCCGCATTCTCCCCTACTCCTCCCGGCCCGGTTGTAAAACTATCCTGATGACCGCTTCCTGCATTGGTATTGTGGGCATAAGCTCCCTCCGGTGTTGTTTCTATATCCTTTATAATTTTTACTTTCTGACGGATAATCCGTTCAAAGACCGGAACTGGATGTTCCCTTGTCCCGGCATCCTGATAAACCCTCGTCTTTCCGGGGCAGGTCAGCAGGACATTTTCAATATAGGCGTCATGGAATGAGCTGGCCGGAGATACGGACACAATTGCATTCCCCTGCACATAGTCAGGATAGGAAGTATTGCCGCCATCCACAAACTCCTCATCATACCGAATCCTGAAATCCAGTCTGCCGTCGTCCGGTATCAGTTCCGGTGCCACATGGACGGTATAGATCATTGTATCCCCATCACAGATTCCGTCCAGCAAAGCTTCCGTTACCTTCTCTTCATATCCCGGAGCCGCTTCCTCACTTTCATAGCGGGTGTTGTAGACCAGGTTTCCTTTGTTGTCATATGCCTGCTCATGTTCTGCATAAACCCAGTACTGTTTTCCCGGGTTATCCTTAAGTGTAATATTGGAAAGGTCATCCCCCCATGACGCAGTGTCTTTTTCCGGTGACTGCCGTCTTACTGTTGCTGCGGTCACAAATCCGGCGGCGTTCTTTTCGGTGATATCGTAACTGCCGGACGGATATTCGAAGTACAGATATCCGGCTACCTGCTTCCCTCCCTTCTGATAGGTCATCGTTTTCCTAATCCATACGCTTCTTCCTGTTTCGTCATAAAGAGCCGGCAGGGATATCCCGGCCTGAAGATAGGAATAACGCACAATCCCATAAAATACCCCCTTCTCCTGCACCACATCCTCCAGCAGGAATGCATTAAATACCCGGTAATTTTTCAGACAGTCATTCACAGCCTCACACCAGCCTTTTTCTGAGCTTCCGTCCAAAGCTACCCGAAGCCACGGGGAACCTTCTTCCGGTGTTTTATATCCGGCCAATTTAAGCCCTTTATTCACCTTTTGTATAAACTCGGCTTCCACCGCCGTTTTCTCTTCACCGATAATCTCAGGAGGTTCCACCTGAAAGGCGTTCCCCGGCCGGACCCCTGTCAGAAGCCGGGGTGCGTCGGAAATCCGTTGGACCGTTACACTGCCTCCATTCGGAAGTGCAACGATATCCCCAACCGATGCCTCAACGGCCTTTCCGTTAATAATGACCTGGTTTCCCGGCGTTCCGTAAACAGGTTCTTTTACCGGGACCAGCTCCGTATGAGTTCCATCCGGATTTACCACTATCTCGGTTTTTACCGTATAGAACTTTGCACCATCCCTGAGTCCGGTCACTGCGATGTCATATCCGTTTGCCGCGTCCTTACTGAACACAGAAAACTGGTTATACGCGCCTTTCCGGTTCATCTCCAGCTCAGACACACGGACCGTTCCCTCTGCGGATGGTAAATCCCCGGCTGCATCCGCCTCCCGGTTGGTTACGTCTGCATCTGCGCCATAGCGTGACAGTTCATATCCCTCGGAACGCAACAGCTCCATGATATAGTAACGGCTGCCCTCCCGGCTGATAATCAGCGGACGGCCAATCCAGCAGTTTCCATTGTTGGCCTCATTATTCTGGATCCGGTAACCTGCCCCGCCGTCCCCTGTTCCATCGACCCCCTGGTTGGACGTCAGTTTCCGGTAGCCCGTGCCGTCTCCGTCTGTACTCTCCCGCAATGCCAGGCTGTGCCCGCTCCCACTGTGCCCCTCAAACCGTTCATTATCCTGTACCGCGTCCGCCTTTACCCATCCGGTATAAAGATTCTCCGGGCCGGCGGCCTCCGGCCTCTCAAGTGTACCTGTATCAAAATTAAAATGAGTTCCCGGAGCCTCGGTAATTGCCGGAAATGATGCATCTCCGTTCTTGTCGGTAGACGCCATGGCCACCAGTTCATCCCTTTTAAACACAACACCGGTTTTTCCGTCCGGATGCTCAATATCCGCAGCGGCAAACAGACCGTATACAGCTCCCTCCAACGTACTGTCTCCCTGAGTGTCACCGTAACTGTCATAAGTATCATTTTTTCCTTTATTTAAATCCAGATCCTGCTTACGGATATGAACTTCTCCCTCCGTCCGGTGGTCATAGAGAATAAATGTCCAGTCAACCGTCTTACATTCCCCCTGTTCCACCGTCTCTGCCTGTGATTCCTCAAAGGATATGGAATTTCTTATGCTGCCGCCCCGGCCTGCCCAAAGTGCATACAGTCCGATTCCGGCATTGCGGTTTACAAGCTGTTCCGCCATAAAACCGGTTAACGCAATTCTCTTTCGGAGCGCCTCCGAAGATGTGGCCGCTTCCGAGGGGGTAGACACTTCCGAAGGGCTGGCTGCTTCCCACATGCCGGGCGCCTCTGCCGATTCCTCCATATCGGCGTCTGAGGGGCTGGCTTTGGAATATGCTCCCGCCTTTGCCCCGGAAGATGATGCAGAAGTGCGGCCTCCGTCTTCGTCTATAAACAGGAATTTCTCCTTTTCTCCATCTTCCCCCTGAAAGTCATCTTTCGTCTGCACCGTAATTAATTCTGATTCCGGCGTCACTTTAAAAGACCGGATATTATTATCACCGTCTCCTGAATCTCCCGAACGGGATAAACCATTTTTCACAAAATCTTTGTACTGGCTGGAAGTTACGGTCCTCCACTCGATTTCCACGTCATCCCCATGCAGGCCGTGAAGAATATACCCCTTCCGGGATTCCAGTTCCCGGGCGGAGTAATCATAGGTCAATGATATAAAATCTTCATAGAACCGGGCCCTGTCTGCCTCCATGGCCTCCCTGGCAATTTCCGGCTCAATCGCATGAAAGAAACCGCCGTCGGCCATCAGCTCCAAACATGTTTCAACCTCTGCGTACCAGGCGGCCCAGGTTTCATCGTGAAGCTGCTGGTTATAGGCCTCCACATCCTCACCGCCGTCATCCCCGTCTTTTTCACTTTCCTCATCCTCCGGTTCTTCATACTGAATCACAGGAGCCGGATGGCCGTCGCAATATCCTTTATGGTAAGTATAACTTCGGACATCCGAATGGGCCTCTTCACCGGTTGATTTTCCGGTTCCGTCCTGATAAGTCAGCCGCCCCATAGAGTCTGTGACATCGGAATCGTCAATGCAGGGATCCTCCTCCGGCTCCTCCCACCGCTCAAACTGGCTCCCTCCTTCATTAGCCCAGTTATATAGCAGTGAATCCGTCTCCGGAAGTCCCGTTTCCCCGTTGTAATTTGACTCAATGGAATCATCTCCCCAGGCCGTAGAATTCAGTGTTCCCGCAGATACATCGGCTCCGGCTCCATCCTGCATATCTAACGCCGTTTTATCGAGCTGTGAATCATCAAAAGCCTCTAATATATCAAAACGGGCTCCCTGAAGCGGTTTTCCGGTTTCTGAATCATATTTGATCAGTCTGACGTTGTAATCGGCATTCCAGGACTCTTCATGCTCATACCGGTTCACCTCAACGTCGGCAGAACCGCCGGATACGTCTCCCGTTACAAGGTAGATTTCAAGATCCTGATCCATAATGGCGGAAAAATAGCTTTGAACATTGTCAAATCCCGTTTCCCGGTTTCCTGTGGTATAGAATTTAAATTCATATAGTTTTGCCTCTGAGAGGTTTCTGGCAATCATCCCCTCACTGTCGGCATACGTTAACTTTGCAATACTGCCTCCGGACGGCGTCTGCCCTGTCGGTGAGATAAAGTGCAGGCAGGAGGCATCCTCCTGTTTTTGCCAGTCTCCATAGCATTCCGTCCTGATAACACGCAAATACTCTGTAATATACTGATTTTCACCGTCAAACGGAATACGGACATGATAAAGCCCGTCCTCCTCAAGTCCAGCCTTAAACTTCCAGATGTCTTTTCCATTGTTCAGTTCAACGTGGCTGGAAAGCTTTGCTGCCGTCCAAATGTAGCAGAATATCGCCTGGGCCCTGTTGGCACATCCCTTTTCCCTGGCCCACTCCGGAATATCCGCAGAGGTAAGCCGACGGTACGTGGCTGCGTCCCCCATTGTATTTACCGGTCCTACCGATGCCAGCGTCAACGGGTAAATCACACTTTTAAACCACGCAAAATCCGTTTCCCAGTCACCGGTAAACACGGCATTGTCCGCGGCATTCTGAATTATGGGGCTGCAGACCGTCAATATATCCACTCCCACATTGGCATTGGGCGGCTCTAATGTTTTGGCTTCCTGCTCTGCCTGATAAGAGGCGGCATAGACAATCACGAGGAAATTGAATTTTCTTTGCTCATTGGAAGCCCCTTTTATAATTCCAACCGGAAGTTTGTCGATATTATAGGTGCCCGAGTGGAATGCCTGGGAATCATAAAGCAATTTACCGCCGTTATCTTTATGGAGATTAATGCAGTAAATATACCGGTTGGCAAACTCTGAGTACTTTCCTGAGCCGTGAAGATATTGTTTCTCCCCCATAAATCCAAACTCCGGCTTTATCGCGGATGTACTCGTCCGGTAAGCCAGGCCGGTTGGAATATAGCCTTTGGCTGCTGCGGCATCCAGCGCTTCCCGGGTCCATGATATATCCTGCCCGGCTGCGGCAAATACCGGATGTAAATCCGAAAATGATATGCTGCCTAAAAACAATGCGGCGGAAAGCAGTAGTGCCGTCACACGCTTTCCAGTTTTACCTTTTCCCATATGATTTCCCATTTTCCCCCTCTTGAAATCAGAACGTTTGTTCGTTACAATAAAATCATCTTCTCAGTAGTTTCTGTGCATCGCAAAACGGTAACCGTGAAGATACTGAAAAATTACTCATATTCTATGAAAGGAGACTTGCGTCATGCCGTTTTACGAATCAGAGAAGGCACCGGTTGAACAAATCAATCCTGCCTTAAACACCTTTGTTTCTGTGATAGCAAGTTACAATGTTGAAGGTGAATGTATCCCTTTATACTTCCGCCATATGAATTCCGACGGAACTTACATCGATATTCCGATTACGAAAATTTTAGGCAGAAAGCCGAATTCTATCTTTGGAACCATTTATCAGTGTGAATATCTTGATCACGGATACAAAAAACAGATTTCTCTGTATTTTCACCGCAAAGAAAATAAATGGTCGGTACGCCTGGTTTGACCCTGTCCTGAATCGATCTCACCGGCTTCCTTCCCTGACCTGGACGGCTCCGTTTACCGTCCACTCTCCCTTTTCATTAACGGTTTTCCCATCCGGTGTTGTCCTGCTGCGGTACATCGCCCCTCCGGTGCCGTCCGCTAATGAATTGAAATAGAAGGAGCGTTCTTTTCCGTCCGGACCGGCAATCCACTGCCATCCCGTCACCATACGACCCTGCGTTCCATCCGGGAAGGGCCATAAATAATACATGTTTCCATCCGCATCGGCATACCATCCGGTGATCATGTGGCCTGTTTCATCAAACCGGAACCAGTCCGTTCCGCTCTGCTCCCCGCCTGCATATGGGTTATGGACATAGGCCCACTCATTATGATAGGTTCTGCCGCCCGCTGTGAACGCCCAAAGACCGTCTGCCGTATTTACCCAGGTTCCGATGACGCTTCCTGCCGGAGCTGCCGTTCCCGCCGCCGGGCCGCTGCCGGCAGGACCCACGCCTCCGTTCGGGCTGACACCGGAGGATGAACCGCCGCCCGATGAGCTGCCCCCGACTGATGAGCCGCCTGATGAACCCTTTCCCCCGGAGCTGTAAGTATTGTCGGTCAGCTTATATTTGAACCTGATGTCACAGAGGGCTTTAAATCCCCCGTCTTCCGTCACTGCGGTTATGACCGCCGTATGTTCTGCTTCATAGGGATACGCCCGGCTGGCCTCCTGAATCCATTTGGCTGCCGTATTTACCGTCACGGTTCCATCCCTGCTTATCTCCAGGGAATCGTCGGAGACGGTGAAACGGTATCCCCTGTTAAAAGCCTGCTCCGGAAGTACGGTGACATTGAGCCGCCCTGCCCCGTTGCCCGTCCAGGTAATGACCGGATTACTGCGGTTTCCACTCTTTGTGCAGTTAAGTTCAAAACTCAGGCCCTCAGGATCGGCCTCTATTCCTTCCACATAAACCTTTGTCTGATCATCGGTCACAAAATCTATTACGGCATTGCAGCCGGCTGTCCGACGGTTGCCAAGCATATCGTCGGCCGCCACCGTCACTTCGGCAGTCCGTTTTCCTGAGCCGGCCAAAACTGCATACGGATCGTTTGCATGAATACCGGCATCCGATTTTATGATATCCTGAATCCACTTTGCATCTTTTCGGGCCGACACACTGGCCGACTTATTTTCACCGTCAACACTTAATAAAGATGGATCGTCAACAGACCAGGAAATGTCCTTTTTATCAAAAAAATCAGGTGTGAATACGGCGGTCAGATTCTGCGGCGGCGTTACCCGTATGTTCTCATCCGGATTCCTTCGGTTTCCGCTCAGGGTCCGTGTAACGGTGAAGGTAAGCTCCTCTTTATCTATGGCGGCTTCCTCGTTTCCCACATAAGTTTTATCCTTTACCTGACAGGTAACGTTGAGCCGGCAGTTGCCGGTGCACGGTTTTCCTTCAAAGCTGGCCGCCGGCCTGGTGGCAGCGGTCAGGATAGCAACGCCGCCGTTTTGGTGTCCGGCACCGAAAATAGTGTCGGGGATCGGATAGCGGTAATTCTTTTCCTCCTGCTCTTTCTCCAGTTTTCTAATCGTATCGGTAAAAAAAGAGGCATTGATATTCAGGTGGATGGTAGCGCTCTTTTTGGTATACCCTTCCGCATCCTCGTCATCATTTGCAGAGAGAAGAAACAAATCATGATCATCCACCGACCATCTTACGGAGTTGTCGGCCACGTCGTTATTGGCGTCCACAACGGCCTGGATATGAACCGGCTGGATTTGCGTACCCTGTTGAAGCTCACCGTTGATATAGCTTGCAATCAGCTTTCCGCTCTGATCGGTTACCTTTGTGATCTTTGTAGGATTCTTACGGTTTCCGGTGCGTTCTTCCACTACATGAATGGTGAAAACGGAAGGGATGACGGATACCTTTGCCGCAACCTTTTTATATTCAGCTTTTACCTGCGTATCTTCAGCCGGCATTGTGAAAATGTACTCCCCGCCGTTTCTGTATGCCGTATCGGTTTCTCTGCCGTTTTTTATGTAGGTCGGCACCCCTTCCATCTGGAATTTTGCCTCCTCCGTGTCTTTCGGCGAGGTGGTAACTGTCACGCTCCTGCCCGGGGCAATGGCTCCTCGGTTTCTTTTATCAATGGTACGGTAATAGCTGCCGTTCCCCCGGACCTCAAGTAAAGCCGCATCATAATAATTAATCCCAGAGGATACGGTATCGATTCTGGGAACTGAGACCAGATATCCCCTGGTAGGCCGCCCGGCATCGTTTGGTGCAAAGTGGTCAAGAGAATAACCCATTTCCTCCGCCCCGGCTCCTCCATGATCCTCATCGAGAATAGAAAGAATCCCCTCCTCCAGCACCTCATAGTAATAGCGGTCAGATATATCCTTTGACACGCCTCCCTGAACGACGGAGCAGTACAAATCTCCATAATGGGAATAACCGACTCTGCTAGAGTACGTATATTCGTTATCATCCGGTATTTCACTTCCGCACACATTAAAACCAATCTTTTCTTCCGTATCTGAGAACAGATAACCGATATCTGTTCCCCAGCGGTAGTAATCGCCCGGCTCTCGGTGGCCGATAAAGAGCCCCCTGTGGCCGGCCGTTCCGGTTCCCGACAGGCCGATTATCCCCTCGAACCTGGCTACCTTCAGATGTCCGGACGCATACTGCCCTGTAATTCCTCCTACAATCTTCGAACCGACGCCTCCGATGGTGCCGGATACATAACTGTTATAGATATCCGTTCCATTCTGGAAACCTGCGATACCGCCTACCACAGCATCCCGCCCCTGTATCCGGGCCGTATCGTTGTCTCCTGTTTCAACACGGCAGTCCACAATGCTGCTTCCCGCCGCCTTTCCTGCAATTCCTCCGACACAGGCCGCCCTTTGGCCGCCCGTATCCAGGGTAACGTTGGCCGTACAATTCTCGATCACCGAATCGGAAGGATCCACTCCCTCTACAGTTCCTGCGATGCCTCCGGCGGTACCGGCCGCCGACACGCTGCCGTTTACCGTGCAGTCCATGATTTTAGAATTCTTTGCGCTGCCTGCAAGAATCGCGGTCTGATCTCCGCCGTATACGGTCTTTCCCGGTTTCAGCGTCAGATTTTTGATTGTGGCGTCTTCCACCGCTCCAAAGAAGCCGACATGATTCCATGACGTGCTGTTCAGCCTAAAGTTGGACACCGTCTTTCCGTTTCCGTCAAAATGTCCGTAAAACTTGTTGGACACATCTCCGGCAATTTCGGAGGAATCCCGGTAAAAACCGATTGGGTTCCAATCCATGCCCCCCAGATCAATATGGTTCATCAGCCTGAAATATTTTCCGTCATAGGAACCGATAATATCACTGCCGCCCTCCCCGGCCTGAACTCTCATTCCCATTGCGACAAGCTGTGAAAAACCCATAAGCTGACTTTTATTTTTAATCTGATACGGTTTTCCCTCCGAGCCATTCCCGAAATTTCCATTCAGGAAAGAGAAATCGCCTCCCCATCCATCCCATATATCGCCAAGGGAACTGGCTCCTGTGGCAAATAATGCAACTGAATCGGATGCAGGCGTATCACTGCCGGACGCCATGCTGCTTCCTGATGCGGCAAATGCATCTTCTCCATAAAGTTCACTCCCCGTACCGGCATATCTTCCGTCCCTCCTGTGTTCCTGCCCGGCCGCTCCGCCAAAATCTTCAAAAACAAAACCTCCTGCAGATGCGGCTGCCGGCGCCGCCCCCGTAAGCAGCACGGCCGTGATAAGAACCGCAGATGTCAGGTTCCTCCCTCTTCTTCCCAGTCTCTTTTCCATTTTTCTTCCTCCCGGATTTATTCCTGCGGCAGCGTAAATGCCGGCCGTATACCATACGTCTCACTTGACGTCTTTACCGTGTGAATGTTTCCTTTTACCAAATCGACCGCATAAATGTCGTCACCATAACAAAAATCTCCTGAATTTCCCTCACTGTAGAATGGTGTCCTCAGATAATATCCCTGGGAATAGGGACTTATCTGGCCTTCCGGCCCACCCTGAAAAGTGCCGAACCGCCAAAGCGCCTCCCTGTATTTAATCGCTTCCTCCATAGAAAGACAGAACATACGCCCCTGCATGAACTGGTATCCTATGGCGTGACTCACCAGCCGGCTGTCTTCCATCTGTTCCCGGGTCCCGGCTGCCGTACTGCCCGTATATGCGGTATTGACGCCGATGGAAACCGGCTCCAGATTGAAGCTGCTGTTTGAACTGTTTTTATCCAGCCATCTTTTAACATCGGATGTTTTATAATTGTTATCCTTACCAAATGCCAATTTATTAAGGTTCCGGCTGTCGCTGTCCACATCGGCCCGGATTACGCCGTCACATAGAAACAGGGCGGATTTGCGGTGTCCATCCTGATTATCGCTGTAATCTTCATCAATACACCTAAACCGGTACAGTTTCTTTCCTATCTCCCTCATCTGAATGTCACCCTTTTTCCACCACACCGGTTCGGCCCGTTCCCCGGTCTCCGGCTTTTGCAAAAGAATGAAGGGCCTTGCCCCAAAAGAGGTATTTCCGGCAGCCACCGCCTGTGTAAGCATTCCGTCGGAATTGACCGCATAGATGCCATCATCCGTCAGGGTGCGGAGGAACCAGCCTCCCCCTTCTCCGATGGAATCCGCATACCGCCCGTACTCCTCTTCCGACAGCAGGGATGCATAGTCGTCCCGGCCGTCTCCGTCCTCCCTCGCAATCGGCTGAAGAGCCGCCGCAACGGAACTGTTATTTGCAAAAGCCGTATTGAAATACTTTCGCAGCGGAGAATCGTTATAATCACTCTCCTCAAAACAGACGCCCGTAATTTCTTCCCCCAGGCTCTCTTCAGCCAGGTACATCATCATTCCTGTCCCGTTATAGTCCACATCAAGACAATGGAACGCAAGCCGGATGTCCCCGTTTTCCGTCTTAATAACGGTCCGGATTGTATCGCCCAAGGTCTGTTCAAAGGCCCGTTTCCCGCAAAGATCACAGAGAGAATCTCCGTCCGTATCACGATGTCCCAGGGCCGGCTGTGATACAGTCTCCTCCGTCCCGCATTTCCGGCACCAGCAGGTTTCCCATCCATTTTCCAGGCAGCCATTCGCCGCCGTTTCCACCATCTCCCAATCATGGGTACAGCTTTCCGGATGCCAGTTTCTGCGTACTCCGATACGCAGCACGGTATAGTTTTCCCGGCCAACCGAGAATTTTTCTTCCGTCACGGCAGAGTATTCCGCATCAAAGTTTGTGCCGATCACCAGGGTCTGAGGCACATAATTTCTGCCAATCATATAAAAATAGTGCCATTGTCCGTCCCGGATCATGGAAATCAGATTAGTAATCCGGGCGTTATTCTGTGTATCATTGTTCACCGTCAAAGCGGGATCCCGGTTTCCGGCCGATGCCTGTCCGGTAATATCGCAGTCGGCCTTCCAGGCTTTCTTAAGCCATCCCTCAAGCCTTACTTTGCCGTCCTCATCCGGCCCGGCCGGTTCCACTACCTTTTCCCCCTGTTTATATTCTACGTAATATTTATGGGTTCCGGCCTGGTACACGGTAAAACTCTGTGGGCTGGCCTCCGCTGATTTCCAGATATGCCCGTCCGTTCCAATAATCTGTTCCGGAAAAGACACATTCAGCGTTATTCCTTCCGGAACAGTTCCCTGCTGCATATTAAATATCTTTGTATCGTAGTTGTCGGCATCCACAAAAGAAACCGTATATCTTATCTCTCCTTCCCCCTCCACAGAAGCAAGCGCCGCTCCTCCCGGCCACAATATGGCAAGGACTGCGCAAATTACTATCCTGAACCTTTCTTTTTTCACATTTTTCCTCCTTTCTTCCAGTGTTCTATCCGGTTAGACACAACAGTAATGGTGCTGAATATTTTGTCAGCCCGCAAGGCAGAGGATGGAAGCTGAGCGGATCCTCCGCTGGCTGACGGCAACGCGGCAGATGGCAAAACAGGACACCGGACAATAAAGCACCGGAATAAAATAG
>CATWBR010000040.1 GCA_958349075.1 uncultured Clostridium sp. | reverse complement strand
GTAATACAGCAGAACATTCCCGGACCAGACAGCAACTTTAGAAAATCTGCAAAAACCATAGAAAGGATTCAACCATATGAACTACTCTCATTTATTTTCTCCAATTAAAATTGGCCCCCTTACGATCCGCAACAGGATTGAAACCGCCCCCATGGGTGTCTCGGATTTGACTCCGGAAGGCTATCTCACCCCGGCCAACATTGCACTCTACGGAGAGCGGGCCAAAGGCGGAGCCGGCATCGTAACAATCGGAGAAAGCCTGGTAGACTCCGCCACAGGAAAGGCCCATGGGCGTATGATTCCACTCGATACGGAGGAAATACTGCCCTATCTGATTGACTGTACGGACGAGATAAAACGTCATGGCGCCGTTGCTTCCATTGAACTGATACACGCAGGCAGACGTTCCCATCCCAAATATACGGGCGGCGTGGTATACGGCCCCAGCGCGGGCGACTGCATCTACGGCGGGCCTGTTACCGAGATGGACGAGGCAATGATTGAGCATGTTGTTGAAAAATTCGGTGATGCCGCCGAAATGGCTAAGCTGGGCGGTGTCGACATGTGTATGGTGCACGGCGGCCACGGCTGGCTTCTGGGGCAGTTTCTTTCCCCTGTAAATAACCAGAGAACCGACCGTTTCGGCGGGAGCCTGGAAAACCGCGCCCGGATTTCATTCATGGTAATAGAAAATATCCGCAGAAAATGCGGTAAGGATTTCCCAATAGAGTTCCGATTAAGCGGAGATGAATTCATGCCCGGCGGTTTTACCGTGGATGAAGCGGTCGAACTGGCCAGGATGCTGGACGGTAAAGTGGATCTGCTACACGTCTCCGCAACCAGCTTTCACGACAAGGACGCCGCCCAGAGGATGTTCCCCAACACCTTCCTGCCGAGGGGGTGTAACGTCTATCTGGCCGAAGCCGTTAAAAAAGCCGTTACCCTGACTCCGGTTGTCACCGTAGGCGCACTTGACGAGCCCGGGGCAATGGAAGAAATTATCCGCTCCGGCAAAGCCGATATGGTCGCCATGGCAAGAGGTATCGTAGCGGATCCCTACTTTCCGGTAAAGGCAAAAACCGGCCAGGAGGAAGACATCACGCCCTGCATCCGCTGTAATTACTGCTTAAGCGGAAGCTTTGTGCCCTATATCAAATATCCCACAAGGGTCAGCAGGTGCACGGTCAACCCGCTCTGCGGCCGAGAATTGGAATTACGCCTGCCAAAAAAGGCGGATACCCGCAAGAAGGTAGTAATTATCGGCGGAGGCCCGGCCGGTATGGAGGCCGCCGTTGTCGCCTCCGATCGCGGCCATGACGTCACGCTGATTGAAAAAAGCAGCCGCCTCGGGGGCGCCCTGAATTACGCCACCCGTCCCGAGTTCAAGAAAGACATTGAAAAACTGGAGCAGGTTCTCATAACCCGTGTAAACGCAAGACCCATACGGCTGCTGCTCGATACGGCCGCCACGACGGCGCTCGTGTCTTCCCTATCACCCGAAGCCGTGATTATTGCCGTCGGCGCAGAGCCGGCCGTACCGCCGATTCCGGGAATCGACAAACCCTTCGTCCATAATGCCGCCCGCCTGGAACCCGATACGCCCCTTGCCGAGCCTGTTGTCATCATTGGCGGAGGTCTTGTCGGATGTGAGGAGGGTCTCCTTCTGGCCAGGAAACACGGCTTTGACGTAACGATTCTGGAAATGAAAGACGCGGCCGCGACGGACGCCCCCTTCCTCCACTGGCGAGCCCTGATGCTCGAGCTTAAAAAGGAGGAAAAAATTCATTTAAATACGCAGATAAAGTGCACCTCGGTTGCCGATGACGGCGTGTACGCAGCAGACAGCGCCGGAAATAAGGTATTCTATCCGGCAAAGACGGTTCTTAACGCCGCAGGTATGGAACCACTCTCCGATTTGGCCGACAGTTTCCGGAACTGCGCGGACGAATGTTATGTGATTGGGGACTGCAAAAAACCGGCGAAACTGCTTGAAGCGATTCATTATGGATACTTTACCGCGATGACCCTGTAAATCACCGCGCCGGCAGTCTTGTATCACAGACCATTTTCCTATGATACGGAAAAGCGGCATGATCCTTACAGAACACAATTTCAAATTGTGCTTCCGGGATCATGCCGCTTCTTTATATTACTTTTTCTGTTGTTTACCTTGCTTCTTTTCCGCTCATATTCTTATAAGCCCTGCTGAGGAAATTAGTAAACTGAGCCGTCTCCTCCTCCGTAAAACCGGTCAGCATCGATGCTTCGACCTCACGGCAGCGCTCCTCCCATTTATGCGAGGCCTCAAGACCCTTCTGCGTGATAAGAAGACTGCCTGCCCGGCGGTTTCCTTCCATCGTTTTCCTGACAATAAAACCGTTCTTCTCCAGCGTGTCCAGCACACGGCTTGTCGTTGCCGGTTCAATATCACAGTGCTCCGCCACGTCCTTCTGCATACATCCTTCATGCTCCGCCAGATAAAGCAGCACCTTCGGCTGCCCCGAGGCCAGGCCGATCTCCGCCATAAAGGGCCTTAAGCATTTGCGCTGGGCATGAAAGGCCCGGTACAGCAGCATATAAAACGACATTTTCATCTTATTCTTCTCCTCACATTTCCGGTAGCTGGGACTTCATGGACCGTACCATTCATATTGTTAGACAGCTAACTTATATTCCATCCTTATTTTATGCCCGGCCCCTGTAAATGTCAATCAGAATTCTGCCTTGCAAACAGTGCAGTCTGCCCGTCAAGCGCCCGATAAAACGAAGCCAGATGCGCGCCGTCCACCAATCCGTGATGACACAGGACCGATACGGGAACCAGGTACTTTCCGCCGTCCTCAAAGTATTTTCCCCATGTAATCCTGGGATTGCTGTCCGCAGGCATGGGAACCGGCTGGATAAGGGCAGTAAACGGAAACCACGGCAGTGTTGAGATAAAAAAAAGTTCATCCGTATCTTCTTTTTCCTCCTCAATGCTGTTCTGCATCCTGGCCGTCTCCTGTGCCCGGATTGCAGCAGGAAGATAAGCCTCAAACGCCATGCTGCTGTCGAGTGTACAGTAACAGTATGTCCCGTCGTCCAGCGCTACCGTGTGGGATGTTCTGCAGTTGTCGAATTCGATAATCCGATTGCCGCGAATCCGCTGCCGGAATTCGGGTACGCTGTTGGCCGCTCTCGCTATGCAGTAGCAGAATGTAAGAAAGAAGGGGAGTTTTTTCTGTTTTACCGCCCCGGCAAAATCTGTAATGTCGACATTAACGGTTGTTCCCATATAAGGAAACCCAAGACCGTTAAAATACTCAAAATGGCTTTTCCTTTTATAGGAATCCATATCCAGATACCTGTAACTCATAAAATATCCTCCTTCTTTTGTATCATTTTTCGTTGTTAATTAGCGGTAACCCTCGTTGCAGCGGGGGATAATCTTCATAATAGTCCAGAATATGGTTCACAAATTCCCGGGCCGTCCTGCGGCCTTCCTCCAGTTCTTTTGGGACAATCAGAACGGTATTGCGGGTAATGGGCTCTTCCATCGGAACGGGAACCACCTGATAACGGCTGTCGGCAATCCGGCTGGAAAGGATCGCAACCCCGAAGCCCTTTTCCACCATGCTGAGAAGCGTATCCACCTGATCACATTCAAAGGCAATGGTCAGCGGCAGGGTCTTATGCCGGAAAGAATCCCGGATCATCGTACTTAAGCTGTATGTTTTATCCAGCAGAATCAGTTTTTCGGAGGCAAGCTCCTCCCACGGGATTTTGCTCCGTCCCGCAAATCGGTGGTTTTTGCTGACAATCGCATGGTATTCATCCTTAACAAGGGTATAGAGATGATATGGTTCCAACTGATAGGCGTCAATGTTGGAGGTCCCGGTTATGGGCGAGACAAGATGCGCTATGAATGCCATATCTATCTTCTTTCCCATAAGCTGATTCATAAGCTCCAGTGTGTTGCCCTTTTTCATCTCGATAGAACAGCGGCTGTCCGTCGTCCTGCTTAGAAAGGAGGCAATGGGGATGGTGACTCCGACCCGTCCCATATGGTCGACACTCCCGATTAAAAGATGATCCGAGTTGGAAAAACGCCGGATCGAATCGGTCATTTCCTCATAATCCCGCAAGAGCTTCCTGGCATGGACAAGAAATTCGCTCCCCACGGATGTCAATGTGGCGGAACGCTTGCTCCTGTCAAAAAGCCGGACATTCAATTCATCCTCTAACTTGCTGATGTGCTTGGATAAAGAGGACTGGGATATGGAAACCTCGTAGGCCGCATCAGAAAAACTTTTCAGTTCCACTACTATAATAAAACATTGAAGCTGGAATATCTCCATCGCTATCACCTCTCATAAAAACTCGGGCTGTACAAATATCGTTTTTTTATTATAGCACGATAAAAAACGAAGTTTCAACTGTAAAATCTGAAAATTCAAAAGAATTTTTGTAGAAATTCCAAGAATTATAATTGTTTCTTTTTTGGAATCTTATGTTTCCGAATCGAAATTGATTTCCCGGTTACTATCTGTTTAAATGAAGGGAGAAACGACAGAAGGAGGTACTTAATATTTATGCAAATCAGGGAACCATATGATCTGATTGTGGCCGGGGGAGGAACTGCCGGAACATTCAGTGCACTGGCTGCCGCCAGGGAAGGAATGAGGGTTGCCGTGGTGGAACGCGGTACGTGTCTTGGAGGCACTGCAGTCGGCTCCGGGCTGACGGAAATGAATGCGGCCGGCTTTCAGGGAAAACCGCTGTACCGTGGGATCGAACGGGAAGTCTTTGAAAGCATGATCCAGAACGGATATGCGCAGTATCATTATGCGGTCCCCATGTCATCCGATAAGAATGTGAAAATCGACCGCCTGCGCTATAACCCGGAAATGCTGAAACTGCTTTTGGAGGATCTGGCGGTGGAGGCCGGTGTTTCACTTTTTTACGGCGCCGAACTTATCTCGGCAAGGGAAGAAGAGAGCATTTGTGAGCTCAGGATGAGGGGTGAATCCCAGACCTTAGGCCTGACGGGCCGCTATCTGATCGATGCCACGGGAAATGCCTCTCTCGTACAAGCCCTTGGCTCGGAAACGGTTGGGGTGAGGGACGAAAACCGTATGATTGCCACCCTGATGTTCCGGGTTTCGAATATCGACACAGCCCGGTTGAAACCGTTTCTGTGCAGCGGACAAATGGGAGAACTGATCCGCGAGGGGCGCGAATCCGGGGTTCTTAAGGGCGGTATTCTGGCCGTCACTCCTGTCCCGGGAACCGGAGATGCCAGTGTCAATGTCACCAGAGTCCGCTGCGACAGCGAAGATATCTGTGACAGCTCCCGCGGGATGGTGGAAGCCCGGGCACAGATTTTACCGGTGCTTCAATTTATGCGCAGCCGTATTCCCGGTATGGAGCAGATTTACCTGTCCGGTATTTCCACGGTGATGGGTGTAAGGGATGCGCGGCGCATCTGCGGACAGTACAGGCTGACCCTTAAGGATCTGGAATCCATGAGGCAATTTGATGATTCCATTGCCTGCGGCTGCTATCCAATGGATTTTCACGATCCCGCTACCGGAACCGTAATCTGGAAAATGCTGCCGGGCGTATATCATATACCGCTTCGGAGCCTGCTGCCGAAAGGGCTCCACCGCACCATGGCGGCGGGGAAATGCCTGTGTGCGGATGACGGGGCCTTTGGGGCGGTCCGTGTCATGCCGATCATGATGAATGTGGGGGAATCCGCCGGCTATGCGGCAGCGCTCGCAAAGCGGAACGGATATAAACTGGATGAAATACCTGCAGACGAACTGCGGCAGTATCTCGCCCGGAAATATGAAGATTAACAAAAAATGGAGAAGATGACAAATGAATAAGACAAAAACAAAAACAGTGATGGCTCTGATTGCCTCGGCATTCATCCTTTTATTCCGGTTCATCCCGGCTCCGGCCGGTCTGACCGCGGACAGTATGCAGGTTATCGGTATTTTTATTGGAATTATGCTGATGTGGAACTTTGTGGGCACCGACTGGCCCAGTTTTCTCTGCATGGCGGTTCTGGCGGTATTCCAGATTATGAAACCTGCCGACATCTTTAAAAGCGGCTTCGGCAATGCGACTATCGCATTTTTGCTGGTGTTTTTCATGATGAGCCATGTCCTGTCTCAGGTGGGTTTTTCCCGGCGCATGGCTATCTGGTTTTTTACCAACAAACTGGCCGGAAAGAGCCCGTGGATGTTTGTAATCATGTTCCTGTTCGGGGCGATGTTTATGGCCTCCTTTATGTCGCAGACTGCGGCGCTCCTTATCTTCCTTCCCATTGCAGAGCAGATCTTTAAGGAACTCGACTACAGGAAGGGGGACCGTTTTCCTCAGATGCTGGTGCTCGGACTCGGTATTGCCGTGGGAATCGGTTCGGCAAACACACCGCTCGGTCATGCGATCGTCCTGATTCCAATCCAGCTTCTCAGGGAGCAGACCGGGCTGGATGTTAATATCATGTCCTACAGTGCCTTTGGTATTGCCAGCGGCGTCCTGATTTTCGCCGCCCTGATTCTGGTATACCGCCTTCTCTACCGGCCCGACTTAAGCCGGCTTGCCGCCTACGATGCGGGAAAGATGCGGGACGGGCTGAAACCTATGAGCAAACAGGAAAAAATATCCTCCGGTTTATTTGCAGCGGTAATCGTCATATGGATCCTGCAGGGGTTCCTGAAGGATATTGCGCCGGCGGTCGGCGGATATCTGGCCGGACTCGGCAATGCGGTTCCTGTGCTCATCGCCATTATTATCCTGTGCGTGCTGGAGGTGGACGGCAAACCCATTATGGACTATAAGGATGCCGCAACCCACGGTGTGCCGTGGAGCGCCCTGATATTCAACTCGGCGGTTCTGGTGCTCAGCGGAGCTTTGGTGCTTGACAAGGTGGGCATTTCGGATTTCCTGATTCAGACGGTTACGCCCCTTGTTTCAGGAATGAACCAGAGTGTGTTTATTCTTGCCATTGCATCACTCTGCGTCATTGCAACGAACTTTTCTTCCAATACGGTCTGCGCTACGGTATTTTATACCATTTCCGCGCCGATTGCCATGGCCATGGGAAATATCAACATGGTTGCCCTGGCATCCGTCATCGCGGCGGCCGCATCTTATGCCTTTGCAACACCGCCGTCCACGATGCCGATGGCCGTTGTCGCCGGAACCGGCTGGGTGGATGTAAAGGTCATGTTCAAATACGGAGGCCTGATTGCGGCAATCAGTATTCTGGTACTGGCATTCGTCGGATATCCTATCGCGGCGGCCCTGCTTTAATAAGCAACAATGAAAAGCACGCTTCGCGAACTTTTCATTGCCACTCAACAGAAAAATTCCCGGGGAACTTTTGCTCCCCGGGAATTTTGATCCCTTTACCGCTCCTGCTGTCTGTATTGATACACAATCTTCCCCCCGCACATCGTCATCAGAACCTTCACGTGTTCGATCTCATCCGCAGGAATCTCAAAAATATTCCGTTCCAGCACCTGCAGATCGGCGCATTTTCCCACCTCCAGAGAACCGCAGAAGTCTTCCGCATGGTTTTGCCAGGCCGGATAAATCGTATACATCCTGACGGCCTCACGGATATCAATGGCCATCTGCGGGTGGTAAACCTTTCCGTCCTTCGCCTTTCTGCTCACCAAAAAGTGCAGCCCCTTCATCCAGTTCATCGGGAGCGCCGGTGCGTCGGAGCCTTCCGCCACCAGCATCCCTCCGTCCAGAAGAACCTTATAGTCCGTCTCACCGCCAAATTCATAACCTCCTACGGCCTGGGCGCCGCAGCCAATCCCATGTCTCACGCACTTTTTAATGTTCTCCCTGCTGGAACCGCTGGCATGAAGGATAAAGTGGCGCAAATCGCGGCCCGGCTCTTCCTCCTCCGCCTCCGAAAGGGCATCCACCGCAACGTCGATTCCCCGCCCTCCGGTGAGGTGCGTGGCCGTCTGCCAGCCCCTGTGGTGAAGTTCTTTGAGTGTTCTGGCAAGCTCTTCTCCCTGCTTCTCGGGCGTTTCTCCCGGGAACATGCAGTATCCGTTCTTTTCGGGAGGCAGATCCCTCTCCCATCCGTCGTCTCCGAACACCTTGACGGCATCCGCCCTCACCCACTCCCTGTCGCCGAATTCCGGCAGCTTCATCTCCGCAAGTCCCTGGAAAATGGTATCATAACTCTGGACGCCGCCCTTTCCGGCCAGAATATTGACGAATACTCGGGCCGTCAGTTTTCCTTCCCTTCTCAGCCTCTCATATCCGCGGATTGCCTCCTCGCCGTAGGTCCCGAAACACATATCATTTCCGCCTATGCCGACGATATCGTTGTGGGAGGTAATCCCAAAGCTGTTCATTTGCCGCTGCATCCGCATCAGGCACTCGTCCATCTCATCCCCCTCAAGATGATGGGCCGCCCGTCCGACCGCCGCCTGGGTCCCGAAATCGGTGAACAGCCCCGTCGGGCTGCCGTCCTCAAACCGGAACATGGTGCCTTCCTCTTTCTTAAACCCGGTATCTTTCGTAATACCGGCAAGCTCCAGAGCCCGTCTGCTCACCAGCATCGTGTGCAGGCCGCCGTCGTTCAGGATGACGGGATGCCCCATGGAACCCTCCTCGATATCCTTCCAGTTGGGAAGCCGCCCTTCGTTTGCCCACTCCTCCACCTGCCATGTCTTAAATCCCCAGCCTATGATCCATGTATCTTCCGGCAGTTTTTCCGCCTTTTCCCGTATTCTTTCGTTTAATTCCTTTAAGCTGCGTGCATCCTCCGGCTCCACCTTGACAAAGCCGGGTGACAGGCTGAGCCCGGCAAAAGCCGCATGGACATGGGCGTCAAAGGTTCCCGGAAGCACCAGTTTCCCCTCCAGGTCGATGATTTTTGTCTCTTCCCCCTGAAATTCAAGCGCCCCGCTGTTGCTGCCGCAGTAAAGAATTTTCCCTTCCGTGACCACCAGAGCCTGGACAAACCGGAATGCAGGGTCAACCGTACAAATTACTCCATTTATGAAAATAGTATCCGCCTTGCGCATTTTTTCCGCCTTTCCTGTAAACCGCGATTACACGGTGTGAAATGATGTCCTGGAACGTGTTTGAAAATTGCTTTCCATCAATATGCCAGGATTCTGGCCGGATTTTTCTCCATGATCTGGTCGATGGCAAACGGTGACACGCCCACAATGTCGCGGAGCGTTGGAATGGCAAATCTCGTCAGCCGGCCGTAGCCCTCGCCGCCGTAGTATCTGGCCATATGCTTTGCGCACGTATCCGTCGCAAGGACGAGCTGCTTTGTATATTCCTCCTGAATGAGCTGGTAGACGGCCGCTAACCGCATCCATCCCGGAAGGCTTGTGGATCCTGTGGCCTCCCTGTCCGAGGTGTTGCAGATTTCGATGCAGATATTGATTCCGGTATCCAGGACGCGGTGCAGGTAGTCAAGGCTGATTCCCCAGCTCTTCTGGTTGGTAATCAGCGTCTTTAAGCTGCCCTCTCCGAGAAAGGCTCCCATATGCGCAATCACGGTCCTCTCCATGTCTACCTTTTCTTCCTTCAGGATTTTTGCTATTTCCAGAGGGCCTCCCCCCATCGTAAAGCAGGGATGGACCGTCAGCGGGAGGCCCGTCTCGTTAGCCGTTCTGGCCGCCGCTCGCAGTAAGAGTTCTTCCCTTTTACGGAACCCGGATGAAATTCCCACCTTGATCATTCCAGGTTTGATGCCGGTATCCTCAATTCCGTACTCGATCTCATGCTTCATAAAGTTCATGAAATCTTCTATCTCCGCATTGTGGCACCATTCCGGCCATGATTCGTAGATATAGATTCCCGTCGTCCCGACCACATTTACGCCGGTGTTTTCGGCAATTTTTTTAACTTCCCTGATATCGCTGCGGATTCCGGGAACGCTCATCTCCACCAGGGACTGTCCTCCGGCCGCCTTAAAGTCGGCAACTTCCTTTTCCATCACTGCCGGATCATCCAAATCCTGGGTATCCCAGGTGAACATGTTGTTTCTGCGTATGATACCGATGTTTTCCAGCGTATTCTTCTCATTCTCCCCCACGGATTCCTTAAATCCGGGATGTTCCTCCACAAACTGCTCCCGGAATACGCGCCCCTTCATCAGGATGTGCTCATGCATATCGGTAAAGCCAAGCTCTTCCGGCTTAATTTCCCCCGTAACGGTTACTACTTTTTTCATAGTTAACACCTCTCCTTTTAAATCACAACTCCAAACTCTGCCATCTATCGTTTCTGTGAACCTCGAAGTGTGTTACTGCGCACAAAGTAAACAGTAACTATAATGCCCCTCCGAGACCTTCCGCCGTTCCATCTCCCCGCTCTTGCACTCCTCCATCGCGAACCGGCACCTTGGATGGAACGGGCACCCCGCAGGCATATTGGATAAGTCGGGTACATTGCCCTCGATTACATTTAAATCTTCATCGCCGGCCGCCAGGCTGGGAACACAGGCAATCAGGCCCCTTGTATACGGATGGGTCGGATTCCTGAAAATCTCCCTCGTGTCCGCCTCCTCCACAACCTTACCGCCGTAGAAAACCGCGATCCTCTGTGCCAGCGTCGCCACGACACCCAGGTCATGTGTTACAATAATAATGCTCGTTCCGAACTGATCCCTGATATCCCTCAGAAGGCCCAGAATCTGGGCCTGTATCGTCACGTCCAGGGCCGTTGTCGGCTCGTCGGCCAGTAAAAGCTTCGGTTTACAGGCCAGCGCTATCGCTATCATAACCCTCTGGCACATGCCGCCGGAGAGCTGGTGGGGATAGCTGTTCATCCGGATCTCCGGATCCGGGATTCCTACGACCTTTAAGAGGTTTACCGCCTCCTCATAAGCCTGTTTTTTATCCATTTTCTCGTGTTCCAGAATCATCTCCATGATCTGCTTTCCGATGCGGATGACAGGATCCAGACAGTTCATCGGATCCTGGAAAATCATGGCAATCTCTTTTCCTCTGATCTTCCGGAATTCGTTATCGTTCTTATATAGAATGTTCTCTCCGTTAAATGTAATCTCCCCGCTTATGATGGCGGGCGGCGCCTCCACAAGGCCCAGGATATTGGAGAGCGTCACGCTCTTTCCACAGCCCGATTCCCCTACGACGCCCAGGATTTCTCCCTTTTCCACGTACATGTTTACGCCGTTCACCGCGTGGATATTGCCCGCTTTCGACGGAAATTCCACTTTTAAATCCTTTATTTCAAGCAAATGCTCCATATCCGCTCTCCTTTTTGCTTTGCTGCACTCACCAAAAACGCTTCACAGGACAATAACCGTGAATCACAATCCTTCCCCTGTCAGTTACTTCTCAGTCTCGGATCCAGCACGTCCCTCAGGCCGTCTCCCAAAAGATTGAAAGCAAGCGTTGTCAGCGTAATCATCAGACCGCCGAATATGGCAACCCAGGGAGCGTCGATAAATACATCTTTGCCCTCGTTGATAATCATTCCCCAGGACGGCGTCGGCGGCGCTATTCCAAGACCCAGAAATCCAAGGGAGGATTCCGCCATGATGCAGCCGCCGATTGTCCCCGATAATGTGATAAAAATCTGAGGAAGGGCATTGGGAATAATGTGTTTAAATATGGTATATCTGCTCCCTGCGCCCATTGTTTTCGATGCCATAATGAAGGTACGCTCCCTGATCGACAGCGTCTCGCTTCGTGCAATACGGTAAAATCCCGGAATAACCGGAATTCCGATTGCCAGACACATCCTTGTTTCCGTGGAACCGAAACAGATGGCGATAATCATTGAAAGCAGCATGGATGGGAATGCCATCATGATATCCATCACCCTGCCTACAAAGAAATCCATTTTCCCCCTGAAGTAACCGCAGACAAAGCCAATGGTGCTTCCGATGGAAAGAGCCAGCATTACGGACAGGAACGAAACCTTTAAGGACACTCTGGCCCCATATATCAGCCTCGTCCACACGTCCTTCCCGTAATCGTCCGTTCCCATGATGTGGAGCACCGACGGCGCCAGAAGGCGGTCGCCAAGGTGATTCGTCTTATAATCATAGGGTGTCAGCAAGGGGGCTGCAACTGCCAGAAATATCATTGCAAGTATGACAACTGCCCCGAACACGACCATTTTATTATGCAGCAGCCGTTTTATCATCTGCCTTCCCCTCCTTTTCCAAAACCGGAACTGTAGTCCAGCTTTAATGTAAGTTCTTTATGCCTGTGGCAGGCCACCTGATGACACTCCGACACATTTTCCAGCACAGGGGCCTCCCTCTCACACCGCTCCTGTTTGTAGGGGCATCTCTCGTGGAAAATGCAGCCGGACGGCGGATTTAAGAGGCTCGGCACATCGCCGGTCAATGCTCCCGTGTTGACCTGGTAGTCGGGATCCGGAAGCGGCACCGCCGACAAAAGCGCATGGGTGTAGGGATGTTTTACGGCGGAAAACAGTTCATTTTTCGGCGCCACCTCTACCAGATGGCCGAAATACATTACGCCGATTGTATCAGATATGTACTTTACGACGGAAAGGTTATGGGAAATGAAAAGATAGGTAAGTCCCAATTCCTTCTGCAGATGTCTGAGCAAATTCAGAATCTGAGCCTGGACCGATACATCCAGGGCGGACACCGCCTCGTCGCAGATGACAAATTCCGGATTGAGCGCCAGGCTCCTGGCGATATTTACCCTCTGCCTCTGGCCGCCGGACAACTGGTGGGGCATCCTCGTAAGAAGGCCTGCCGGCAGTCCGACCAGACTGCACATCTCTTCCACCTTCCTGCGTTTCTCCTGTTTGGTGCCGTACTGGTGGATATCTAACGGCTCCATAATAATTTCTTCAATGGTAAGATAAGGATCAAGCGCCTCATAAGGATCCTGGAAAATAACCTGCATTTCCCGGCGCACTTCGCGAAGCTGTCTGGCGTTCATCTTATAAATCGGTTTTCCATGGAAATACACATCCCCGGCCGTCGCCTTATACAGGCTGAGAATCAGTCTTGCAAGGGTACTTTTCCCGCAGCCGGATTCCCCCACCAGGCCAAAGGTCTCCCCCTTTCGTATGGAGAGTGATACTCCGTCAACTGCCTTGATGAACTCTTTGCTCTTCGCGGCATTGGGAAACCATTTTTTTACGTCTCTCACTTCCAGTATTACTTCTTTCTCTACTTCTTTTTCCGTCTCTTTTTCTCTGTTATCTTTCTCTTTATTTTGCTCAGCCATAAGTCAACCTTCCAATTCCAGTTTGCGTTACTTTGCTTATTTTGCAGAATCCTGAACACGAATACGCGGATCGAACACGCCGTATAAGATATCCGTAACCAGGATTACAAGAATCATAAATACTGCCAGAAATACCGCCGTCCCCTGAATTACCGTGTAATCCCTGGCGTTAATGGCATCGACCAGAAGTTTTCCGATTCCCGGTCTTGCAAAAACCGTCTCTGTTACAACCGCGCCGCCCAGATATGCGGCAAACGTTCCGCCTACGACTGTGATAATCGGCGTCAGGGCATTTCTCAGGGCGTGTTTCAAAATGATGGCGCTCTTTGCGATTCCCTTAGACCTGCAGACTTTAATAAAATCATTTCCCAGAATCTTGAGCATCGAGGTTCTCGTCGTCCTGGCAATGGATGCCGCCGAACCGAGGCCAACCGTGATTACCGGTCCGATAAGGCCCAGGAAATGTTCTTCCGGCGCCAGGTTCAGGCCGATTACAGGAATCAGTTTAAGCTGAACGCCGAATACGATAATGAGAATCAGGCCCAGGAAAAACGAAGGCATTGACATCAGGAGCGTATTCAGGCTGAGTATCGCCATGTCAAATATACTGCCGCGGTACAGTGCCGCAAATATTCCCGACGTCACTCCCAGCACAATCGCTAACAGCACTCCGAAAATCGTCAGTTCCAGCGTATTCGGAAGGCAGTCCAGGATCATGCCGAAGACCGGCTGGTTATTGGCCATTGAATATCCCAAATCTCCCCGCAGCGTATCAAATACGGAATCTACCAACTGCACCGCCATCGGGCGGTTATATCCATGTTCTTCCCTGTACTCCTCTATCTCCTGGACGGTGGCCGATTTGCCGAATTTCATTGCCACCGGATCGCCCGGAATGGAACGGATAATCAGGAACACCACAATCATACTTCCCAAAATCGTGGGAATGGCAAATAACAGACGTTTTAATATGTAACGTTTCATGTTTCCCCTCCTTCAACCTGTGAAGCGTTATAGTTCACGGCACAGCCGCTCTTCTGTCGAAAAGCAACCGCACCGTGAACAGCAGCCGTTTTGCAGGCCGTAATCGTATAGATACGGGATCGGACTACTGCAGATCCATGTTCTTGAACTGGAACAGAAGTTCAGCGTTCAGTGAGAAACCTTTTACCGTATCCTTAACCAGGATATCACCGCAGGATTCGGCGATCGGAATGGAAGGAATGCTCTCAACAAGAATTTTCTGTGCATCACCGAAGTACTTATCTTTCTCGGCTTTATCGATGGCTTCAAAACCTTTGGCTACAAGCTCGTCGAATTCTTCGTTTCTGAACTGGCACCAGTTGCTGCCCGGAATCTTGGCGCTTGTGAAGGAAGTCAGCCACTGGTCGCCTCGGTATCCGTCTCCGTTTACCAGGAACCACATGTCATGGCGTCCGTTTCTCACATCGTCGAGGAAGGTTGCAAACTCGGTAAGATTTAACTGCATGTCGATGCCGATATCAGACATGTATTCCTGGATAACAAGCAGCGGTCCTTTGGAAAGTGTGTCGTTCGGTGAAGCGACCGATGTGGAGAAACCGTCCGGATAGCCGGCTTCCGCCAGGAGCTGTTTTGCCTTCTCCGGATTGTATTCGTATGTATAACCGCTCTGCTCCGGTGTGCTGGCGTAGATACAGTAGGACTGAACATAGCCGGTCGGCGGGAACAGAGTTCCTCTCCAGTAATCATTCAGCATTTCATCGTAGTTGATGGCGTATTTGAGGGCTTCCCTGACCTTTGGATTGTTGAACGGCTCCTTATCCAGGTTCATGCCGAGGTAATAACATCCGGCTCCCGCAACTTTCTTCACTTCGCAGCCTTCCGTATTCTCGAATTTGAGGATGCTGTTGGCATCGTTCAGGGTCATGATATCTACTTCACCCGCATTGTAGAGGTTGATTCTGCTTGCCTCATCGGCCAGCATCGTGATCTCTATCTTGTCTAAAAGGGCTTTATCTCCCCAGTAATCTTCAAAGCGCTTAATCACATAGGCCTCAGCCGGTTTGCCGGACTCATATTCAAAAGGCCCTGTTCCAACCGGTTTCGCACCGAATCCGGAAGGTTTCAGTTCTTCATATGCCTTCTTGCAGATGATATTGCTGTACCATGATGCAAAATCCATCAGGATTTCATTGTCAGCCTCTTTTAAATGAAGTACAAACACGTAAGGGTCGGATGTATCCATGGATTCAATGTTATCTACCTTACATTTTGATTTTGTATCCGTGGCGCCTACATCGGGATCGCTTAAGCGCTCCAGTGTATATGCCACATCCGCGGATGTAAACTCACCGTATCCGGCATGGAACTGTACGCCCTTTCTCAGATTGAAGGTGTATGTCTTCCTGTCGTCGGAGACTTCCCAGCTCTCTGCAAGGCTGGGAACCAGATTCCTGTCTTCGTCAAAGGCCAGAAGCGTCTCAAAAATAGAGATACCGGCTTTAACACTTCCTCCGTCGCCCCAAAGCGCCGGATCAAAAGTGGATTTTTCCCAGTGTGTCGCAACCTTCAGCACCTTTTCCCCATTTTCGGCTGAACTCTGCTCTGCGGCGGAACTTCCGCCCGTGGATGCCTGCTTATTTCCTCCGCAGCCGGTTATTATCATCGATACGGAGAGCGCTAACGCTGCCGCCGTTGTCAGTAATCTTATTTTTTTCATATTCTGGCTCCTTTCAACCCTCGTTCATTTTTAAGAAACAGAAGAATATTACATCTCGATCTTTTGCCTCCGGCTCCCTTGTCATACGGCTGTTGTTCCCTGCTTCAGACGGACTTGCATGAAATCAGTATTTATTCATGCCAATCAGGAAAATCC
>CATWBR010000039.1 GCA_958349075.1 uncultured Clostridium sp. | reverse complement strand
GAATACTGCCTGTAAACAGTGACGACCAGAAATTTCTAAGAAAAAAAATCTATACATACATATTGACGCAGGAATCTGCCTATGCTATAATTCACCAGAAATGAACAAGGGCGTTCATGAGGGTTGGCCTCATGGACGCTTTTTTGTTTCATAGGAAAGTTTGTCCTATGAAACAAAAAAGCTCCGCATGGATCGCACTGCGGCGGTAAGGAATGATCAGGCGTAAGAGAGGAATGGTGACAGGATGGAAAGAACGGTATATCTCCTTTTGGAAAATGGCGAATACTTTGAGGGAAAAGGATTTGGAGCTTCTTTAGACGAAGTGACCGGTGAAGTGGTATTCACGACAGGAATGACGGGATACCTTGAGACAATCACCGACCCCAGCTATTTTGGACAGATTGTCGTGCAGACATTCCCGATGATTGGCAATTACGGGGTGATACCGCAGGACTTCGAAAACAAGGAAGTGCATATATCGGCTTATATCGTAAAAGAATGGTGTCAGGACCCCTCCAACTTCAGGAGCAGTGGTAATCTTGACACTTTTTTTAAGGAAAGAAATATTCCCGCCGTATACGGAATAGATACCAGGAAGCTGGCAAAGACTATCCGTGAAGCGGGTTCCATGAACGGAAAACTGACGGTGAAACAGCCGCCGTTTGCAAAAGAGGAGCTGGAAGGAATAAAGAAATTTTGTATTCAGGACGCCGTTGAAAACGTAACGCCGGAGGGAAGAAGACTGATTAAAGCCGAAGGAGAAACAAAATTCCGGGTTGCCCTCTGGGATTTCGGGGCAAAGGAAAATATCCTCAGAGAGCTGACAAAGAGGGGCTGTGACGTCTACGATGTGGCGGCGTCCACCACGGCGGAAGAGATACTTTCGCTCGCCCCCGACGGAATCATGCTGTCCAACGGACCGGGAAATCCCGAGGACAATGCGGGGGTGATAGAGGAACTGAAAAAAATTACAGACACGAAGGTTCCCATTTTCGGCATCTGTCTGGGGCATCAGCTTCTGGCCATTGCGAGAGGAGCAAAGACCGGGAAAATGAAATACGGCCACAGGGGAGCAAACCAGCCGGTTAAGGATCTGGAATCGGGCCGCGTCTATATCAGCAGCCAGAACCATGGCTATGAGGTGCTGAAAGAATCACTTCCAAAGGGAGCCGAGGAGACTTTTATCAATGTCAACGACGGAACCTGCGAGGGCATCACATACCGTGATATCCCGGCGTTTACCGTGCAGTTCCACCCCGAGGCGTGTGCGGGTCCGAAGGACACGGAAGTCCTGTTCGGCCGCTTTATCAGCATGATGGAGGAGTATAAAGAGAGGAACAGGGCAGAGGGAACAGAGGCTGCCGCATTGGATACGGAGAAGGAGGAAACGCATGCCGTTAAATAAGAATTTGAAAAAGGTGATGGTGATCGGTTCCGGGCCGATTGTTATCGGGCAGGCGGCCGAGTTTGATTATGCGGGAACACAGGCATGCCGTGCATTGAAGGAAGAGGGCCTGTCCGTAGTTCTCGTTAATTCCAACCCCGCTACAATCATGACGGATAGCGCCATTGCGGATCACGTCTACATTGAGCCGCTGACACTGGAAGTGGTGAAGCGGATTATAGAAAAAGAAAAGCCGGACAGTATTCTCTCCACACTGGGAGGACAGACAGGGCTTACCCTTTCCATGGAGCTGGCAAAAGAAGGTTTCCTTAAAAGCCACGGCGTCACCCTGCTGGGAGCATCTCCTGAGACAATAGACAAGGCGGAGGACAGGCAGTGCTTTAAAGACACGATGGAGGAGATCGGTGAGCCGATGATTCCGTCGGAGGTCGTAACGACGGTGGATGATTCATTAAGCTTTGCGGCAAAAATCGGATATCCGGTAATTGTGAGGCCGGCATTCACGTTGGGCGGGACGGGGGGCGGCATTGCGAGGTCGGAGGAAGAACTCCGTGAGATTGCAACCGCAGGCATAAGACTTTCCCCCATCGGCCAGATTCTGGTGGAACGGTGCATCGCAGGCTGGAAGGAGATTGAATTTGAGGTAATGCGGGACGGTATCGGCAATGAGATTACCGTCTGCTCCATGGAGAACTTCGATCCGGTCGGAATCCATACCGGCGATTCAATTGTCATCGCCCCGGCGGTTACCCTGGCGGACAGGGAATACCAGATGCTCCGCTCCGCGGCCCTGAATATCATAGAGGCCATGGGAATTGAGGGCGGCTGCAACTGCCAGTTTGCGCTAAATCCCGAGAGCTTTGAATATGCTGTAATTGAGGTGAATCCGCGCGTTTCGCGGTCATCGGCCCTGGCATCCAAGGCCACCGGCTATCCGATTGCCCGTGTGGCAACAAAGATCGCAATCGGATACCGTCTGGATGAGATTCCCAACGAGGTTACCGGGGAAACCATGGCCTGTTTTGAACCGGCCTTAGATTATGTGGCAGTCAAATTCCCCAAATGGCCGTTTGATAAATTCGTTTACGGACGCAGAAAACTGGGAACCCAGATGAAGGCCACCGGAGAGGTCATGGCGATCGGAAGAAACTTTGAGCAGGCGCTGTTAAAGGCGGTCAGGGGGGCGGAGATTTCCCAGGAAAGCCTGAATATGGACAAGATGGAGAGCCTCTTACAAGAAGAGCTGAAGGAGAAAATCCTTTCCCAGGACGATGAACGGATTTTTGCCATTTATGAGAGCATGAAGCGCGGAACGACGGTGGAGCAGCTTCATGAGCTGACGAAGATCGATGAATGGTTTCTTAATAAATTACTCCATCTGCTGGTTTTAGAGCGCAGGATGCAGAGCGGCGAATTTACCGAAGAACTTCACCGGGAGGCAAAACAGTACGGATTTCCCGACAGCGTGATTCGGGAGATGACGGGACTTCCTGAAATCCGCCATATCCCGGCGTGCTACAGGATGGTGGATACATGCAGCGCCGAATTTGCGGCCAGCACACCGTATTTTTACGGCGCTTACGGGGAAGAAGACGAGGCGGAGCCATTTATCAGGGAGCATTCCACGGGTAAGCAGGTCGTTATGGTCTTCGGTTCCGGTCCGATCCGCATCGGCCAGGGAATTGAATTCGACTATGCCTCCGTGCACTGCGTCTGGTCCTTAAAACGGGCGGGATACGAGGTGGTCATCGTCAACAACAACCCGGAGACGGTGTCCACTGACTTTAATGTGGCGGATCGTCTGTATTTTGAACCATTGACGCCGGAAGATGTGATGGATATTATCCGCGTGGAAAAACCGGCCGGAGCCGTTGTGGCCTTTGGCGGCCAGACCGCCATCAGGCTGACGAAGTGCCTGGTTAAGAATAAAATCCCTGTTCTTGGGACGCCGCCTGACAGCATCGATATGGCGGAGGACAGAGGCCGCTTCAATGCACTGTTAAAAAGGCTCAATATGAAGCAGCCGTCCGGCGATACGGTCTACACGGAAGACGAGGCCGTTGATACGGCGCGCCGGCTCGGATATCCGGTGCTTGTGCGCCCAAGCTATGTTTTAGGCGGGCAGAACATGATTATCGCTTACAATGACGATGATATACATGAATATATGAAGATCATCCTGGCCCAAAGAATTGAAAATGCCATACTGATTGACAAATACCTGATGGGAACGGAGCTGGAGGTGGATGCCATCTGTGACGGGGAGGATGTGCTGATTCCGGGAATTATGGAACACATCGAACGCGCCGGTGTCCATTCGGGAGACTCCATTGCCGTATATCCGGCGTTTATGCTGACGGAGAGCCAGAAGGACCGCCTTGTGGATTACTCCATCCGTCTTGCACTTTCCATGGGGACAAAGGGATTGATTAACATCCAGTATGTTCTTCATGAGGACACGATTTACATCATAGAGGTCAACCCGAGATCTTCCCGTACCGTCCCATATATCAGCAAGGTGACAGGTGTTCCGATGGTGGATCTGGCAACCAGAATCATGATGGGTGAGACGCTCAAGGATATGGGATACGAGACGGGACTTTATCCCTCCTCCCCTTACTATGCCGTAAAGGTGCCTGTATTCTCATTTGAAAAATTGTCCGACGTAGACACACAGCTCGGACCGGAAATGAAGTCTACCGGAGAGGTTCTGGGTATTGCCGGGACGATGGAGGAGGCTCTCTATAAGGGAATGACGGCGGCCGGCTATTATATGAAGAGAGACGGCGGAATTTTAATCAGTATCCGCGATACGGATAAGGGAGACTTAAAAGAGCTGGCAAAAACGTTTGTTTCCATGGGATTTCCCATCTATGCCACGGAAGGAACGGCCAGAAAGCTGAATAGCGCGGGCATCTCCTCCATGATTGTAAAAAAACCGAAGGAAGCCGGGGAGGGAGAGGAGACAACCGTCTCAGTGATGGAAAAGGGCCTGATAAGCTATGTCCTTTCCACATCAGCCACCGGCCGCCAGCCGGGGCGGGACAGTGTAAGGCTTCGGAGAAAAGCGGTGGAACTGGGCATTCCCTGCCTTACCTCACTCGATACGGCGGCGGTTCTGGCCCTGAGTCTGGAGAGCAAATACGACGAGAGCAATGTGGAGCTTGTCGATATTGCCCATATCACACACAGTGCCTACGGGAGCACAGGCGGCGGTGAGGGGAAGGAGCGTATGGAGGACATCCGGATTCCCGGCTATGTGCTTCAGGGTCATGAATGACAGGGAAAGAGCCGGGGAGTGGAGGCGGAATGTATGTGGGAAGCGGACATTCTGCGGCAGGATGATAAGCGGCAAGAGGGAAGATACAGCAGAGAGGAGAAATGGAAAATGGCAAAATTTATCTTTGTGACAGGCGGTGTCGTATCAGGACTGGGAAAGGGGATCACCGCGGCATCCCTGGGACGGCTTCTCAAGGCGAGGGGCTACAAGGTAGCCGCCCAGAAACTGGATCCCTATATTAATGTGGACCCGGGTACGATGAGCCCATACCAGCATGGTGAAGTATATGTGACAGAAGACGGAGCCGAGACCGATCTGGATCTGGGCCATTATGAACGTTTTATTGATGAAGATTTAAACCGTTTTTCAAACCTCACAACCGGAAAAGTTTACTGGAATGTGCTGAATAAAGAGAGAAAGGGAGAATACCTGGGGGAGACGGTTCAGGTAATTCCCCATATCACCAATGAGATTAAATCATTCATCTATTCCGTGCAGGAAAAAACGGATGCAGACATTGTCATTACGGAGATTGGAGGCACCACCGGCGACATTGAATCCCAGCCGTTTCTGGAGGCGATCCGCCAGGTGTCCCATGAGACGGGAAGGGAAAACTGCCTGTTTATCCATGTCACACTGATTCCCTACCTGGAATCCTCCGGAGAACATAAATCAAAACCGACCCAGCATTCCGTAAAACAGCTTCAGTCTTTTGGAATCATGCCGGATATTATTGTAACAAGATGTGATCGCCCGGTGGAGCCGTCCATTTTAAAGAAGATCGCCCTTTTTTGTAACGTGAAGGAAGACTGTGTGATCGAGAACCTGACACTTCCCGTCCTCTATGAAGCGCCGATGATGCTTGAAAATGCAGGCCTTGCAAAGATTGCCCTGAGGGAACTGGGCATCCTTAACACGCCGCAGGAGTGTGATTTAACCGAGTGGAAAGAGATGCTTAAGCGCATTAAAAACAGCACCGGGGAAGTGACGATCTCCCTGGTCGGTAAGTATGTAAAACTGCATGATTCTTACCTGTCCATCGTGGAAGCGCTCCGTCACGGGGGCTGGGAAAATGGAGTCAAGGTTTTCATCAACTGGGTTGACAGTGAGAGCCTTACACGGATGACCGCATCGAAGCTGCTGGCCGGTTCGGACGGAATTATCGTACCGGGCGGTTTTGGAATCCGAGGCACCGAAGGGATGATTGTTGCGGCGGAATATGCAAGAGGCAATGGGATTCCTTTCTTTGGCATTTGTCTTGGGATGCAGATCGCGGCTATCGAATTTGCCAGAAATGTGCTGGGATATTCGGATGCCAATTCAAGTGAATTCGACCCGGGGAGCACCCATCCGGTCATCGCTTTGATGGAAGAGCAGATGGGCTGTGAAGACAAGGGAGGAACGATGCGGCTGGGGGCGTATCCTTGCAGAATTACACCGGATACGGTGATGGAAAAGGCATACCGTGCCGGACAGATAGAGGAGAGGCACCGCCACCGCTACGAGTTTAATAATATTTACCGCGATGAATATGAGGCGAACGGAGCCGTATTTTCCGGCCAGTCTCCGGACGGGAGCCTGGTGGAGGCGATGGAGATACCGGCTCATCCGTTCTATGTGGGAGTCCAGTATCATCCTGAATTCAAAAGCCGTCCAAACAGAGCCCATCCGTTGTTTCGGGAATTTGTAAAAGCGGCGGCAGCAGGAGTTAACAGATAGAAGAGGAGGAGACCGAATGAAAATTAATGCAAATTACAGAAATCTGGCCGAGAGCTACCTGTTTTCCACAATTGCCGGAAAGGTGGAGGAGTACACGGCATCTCATCCGGAAGCGAAGATAATCCGTATGGGAATCGGTGACGTGACCCTGCCGATCTGTGAAAAGGCGGCGGCGGCATTTTCACAGGCGGCAATGGAACAAGGGAATTCAGAGACATTTCACGGCTACGGCCCGGAACAGGGATATGATTTCTTAAGGAATACAATCCGTGATTATTACGGCAGCTTTGGCGTAAAGATAGGGGCGGAGGATGTTTTTATCAGCGACGGGGCCAAAAGTGATCTGGGAAATATTCTGGATCTCTTTGATGAAGATAATACGGTTTTAATTCCGGATCCGGTGTATCCGGTCTATATGGATACGAATGTGATGGCCGGAAGAAATATCGTGTATCTGGATGCCGATGTGAGCAACGGTTTTCTTCCGCTGCCTCCAAAAGGTCAGAAGGCAGATCTCATCTATCTCTGTTCGCCGAACAATCCCACCGGTGCGGTCTACAACAGAGAACAGCTCAGGGAATGGGTGGATTTTGCCAATGAGCAGGAGGCGGTTATTCTTTTTGACGCCGCTTATGAGTCCTTTATCCTGGAACCGGATCTTCCAAGAAGTATTTTTGAGATCGAGGGCGCAAAAACGTGTGCAATCGAATTCTGCTCCCTGTCCAAACTGGCCAGCTTTACGGGAACACGCTGTGGCTATACGGTGATCTCCGATGAGCTTATGAGGGAGGGAATGTCTGTCAGGAAGATGTGGCTCCGCCGCCAGACAACGAAATTTAACGGCGTTTCCTATCCCGTCCAGAGAGCGGCCGAGGCGGCATTTTCCCCGGAAGGGTTGGAAGAGTGCCGGAAACATCTCGATGTTTACCAGGAAAATGCCGGGGTAATAACGGCGGCGCTGACAGAGCTTGGAATCTGGTATGTCGGCGGGAAGAATTCCCCCTACATCTGGCTGCAGTGCCCGAACGGGATGAAATCCTGGGATTTTTTCGATGAGCTGTTATGTAAAGCCCATGTGGTTGGAACTCCGGGAAGCGGATTTGGAAAGAACGGGGAAGGATTTTTCCGGCTGTCTGCCTTTGGAACACTGGAGAACACCAGAGAGGCAATGGAGAGAATCAAAAAGATGTGGAAATGAAAAATGAGAATCGTGGTGTGACGGCCAAAGACCGGGAACACTTCTGCCGATAAAATGCTGCTGAAACCTTTAGACCGTATGTCTGGTTTCGGCAGCTTTTTATTTAACAGTGCTCTCAAAGGGTTTAGACTGCATAGTCCGGCTTGATAGGATATTTTTTTGAATAATAGGGTGATTAAACATACTATTATCTATTGACATTAAAAAATAATTATGTATAATCAGATTATACAAGCGTAATACGTAAGTAATACAACACCAGGTTTCTGGGAGTCGAGGAGTCTGATAGGACTGTCTGCGGATTGTGAAAGTTTAAGCTGACGTAAATCTGGGGTGGATAACGGAGCAGAGGCCGGTTTTGGGAGGGGGTGAAGGGAGCTGGATGAGTGTAAAGGAAGAAGGTGAGGTGAGGGCAGAGTACGGAGAGCATTTTTTAGTCTGATTAACATTTTAATTCGATGGTAAGGGAATGTTGAGTCTGGTCTATGACTAACGGTACAAATGGATAGTGTATTGACAGTGAGTCAGGAGAGTGCCTAATGAAAATTACAAATATTACATATGACTGTGTGGAAGTTCCATTTCCACAGGAGTTTCATCCTACCTGGTATCCGGGAAAAACAGAGAAGGGACAGGTAATCTTTGTTGTCCGTGTACATACGGATGAGGGAATAACCGGTTATTCCTGCATGGAAGCCCCTCATGGAATACTGCCCATTGTCTGCGAGACAATGGAGTATGCCAAGACGATGGTAGTGGGAGATTCCCCATTTGACATTGAGAAGCTGATGCTGAAACTGAGGAATGTTGCCCGCATCGCCACCCGCCCATGGGTGATTGAGAATGCCTGCTGGGATATCATTGGCAAGGCGGCAGGCCTGCCGGTGTACCAACTGCTCGGCGGCTGCCGGGACCGGATTCCGGTCTATGCGGCCTGGGGAGAGATCCGGTCCAATGAGCAGCGCAAAGAGGATGCCAGGTTTCTGGTAAAGGAGGGGTTTCGGGCAGTCAAGATTCGTTTTTCGAATGAGAAGATGAGGGATGATATCGCCATTCTGGAAGCGGTCCGCGACGCAGTGGGGGACAAGCTGGAAATTATGGTAGATGCCAACCAGGGAACGGCCTGCGAACGAAATAACGGCGGTTTCCCGCCGGTCTGGAGCTATTCCAGAGCCAGGGAGACGGCGCGGGAAATGGAACAGCTTAACTGCACATGGCTGGAAGAACCTCTGTGGCGCTATGATTTTGACGGACTGGCAAGGCTGAATGCTGAAGTTGATATCCCTATTGCAGGGGGAGAGATTAATATCGGAATTCCAGATTTTAAAATTATGCTGGATAAGGGATGTTACGATATCCTGCAGCCGAACTGTACGATGAGCACCGGCATCAGCTATATCAGGAAGATTGCTGCAATCGCCGACAGCTACGGAAAGACCGTAAATCCACATGCATATATTCCTGGAATGGGAGTTCTTCAGACAATGCATCTGGTGGCGTCTTATCCAAACTTTACATGGCTGGAATATCCATGTGATCCTCCTACGCTTTCTCCGGAAGCGTTCCAGGGAGTACTGAAGGAGAATTACCTGGTGGACAGGAATGACGGATGTATCCCAATGCCGCAGGGGCCTGGTTATGGCATTGATATCGATGAAGAACTGGTAAAGAAATATAGCATACTGAAAAGATGATGTGAAAAGAAAGAACGGCCCGGAAAAAACAGACATCTGCAACTGACGCTGATTAAACGGGCTGAACTGATAAAAAAGAGGGTTAAGTGGGAGAGACTAAGGAGGAAAAGCTATGAGTACATTGACATTAATGGTAGTGGTACTGGTTGTTTATCTGGCGGCTATGCTGGGAATCGGCTTCCTTGGAAGGGGGACGGCGGACAACTTTAAGGATTACGTCACAGCGGCTAAAAAAGGTACTCTGCTGATGGTATGCGGTTCTTATATAGGTTCGCATATCGGCAATGGCGTTGTGGTAGGCGGAGCCGAGTATGGAGCCGAATATGGAATCGGCGGAGCCTGGTTCGGTGTGGGCGCTTCTCTTGGATATATTGTATTTGCTTTTGTAGTTGCACGTAAACTGTACCGTGCCAATGCACTGACGATTTCCGATGTTTTAAACCAGAGATACGGTAAACGTATTACCGGTACGATTTATGCGGTTGTTAACTGTTTCGCCGCCATGAGTATTATGGCCGGCCAGATTATAGCGGGAAGAAACCTGTTTTCCTATCTGGGTCTTAACCCGGTTCTCGGAGCAACTCTTGTTTGCGTCGTCGTATTTATCTATGCTACCGTGTCGGGCCAGTGGGGCGTTATGATGACGGACGTAATACAGTCAATCGTGGTAGTGGCATGTACACTGCTGGCGATTCTGTATATGGCGGTAACAGGCGGCTTCGGAATCATGAAAGAGGTTCTTCCGGCCAGCAGTTGGTCAGTGATGCCGTTTGGAACAGAACAGTGGGTTATGATGCTGTTCCCATCCATGCTCTATGGCCTGGTATCCTGTGCGTCATTCCAGAGAAATATTTCCGCAAAGGATGAAAAGACAGCGATTTTATCCGCACTCTGGGGAGGACTTCTGCTTCTTCCGTTTGTAATTCTTCCTGTTTTGATTGGTATGTACGGACGGGCCCTGTTCCCGGATGCACCGGCCAGCAGCATCATGTTCCAGGTTATGCTTGAGGCATTCCCTTCATGGCTGGCGGCTATCCTGATTGCCGCACTTGTGGCTGCCGTTATGTCCACCGTGGATTCCCAGTTGATTTACATTACGGCTTCCTTTACGAATGATATTTACCTTGAGTACATTAACCATAAAGCAGATGATAAGACATTGAACAGAATTGCCCATGTAGTTACGTTTGTAGTAGGGTGTGTAGTTTTATATCTGGCCCTGAATGCAAAAGAGATTATTTCCATGTTGTCCTATGCCTATACGTTCCTCTGCGCCGGAACTCTGGTCATGTTTGTCGGCGGAATTTTCTGGGGCAAGGCAACCAGGACGGGAGCTGTTGCGGCAGCGGCAGTCGGAATCTTCTTTGTAGTGCTCTACAAATTCTGTGGAGTTAACCTGCCGTACGCTTCTATATTCCCGATTTTGCCGTCCGCTATTGCATTTGTAGTTGTGAGCCTTCTCACACAGTCCCAGATGAAGACAGGCGCTTAAGATAAAGGAAACAAGAGATAGATAAAAATACATTATCGATAAATGAGCTGAGAGGAGATTGAACAATGGAAGAAGTTTTACTGTATGAAAGAGTGGGAAAAGTCGGAAAAGTAATTTTGAACAGGCCGAAAGTGCGCAATGCCCTGAACCGTGAACTTGTAGAAGGCCTGGGGCCGGCGATCCGCCAGGCGGATGAAGATCCAGAGACCAATGTAATTGTGCTGTGCGCCGCCGGGGATAAAGCATTTACGGCAGGTTTTGATTTAAAAGAGAGTATCAGCAGCCCGATCGTGAACGTACCGGAGCGCAGAACCAATACACTGATGGAACTGAATAACTGGCGCACCATCTGGGAGGCGAAAAAGCCGGTGGTCGCATCGGTCCAGGGATACTGTATCGGCGGTGGTGTATGGATGACGCTGATGTGCGATATGATTATAGCCTCTGAGGATGCAAAGTTTGGCGAGCCTGAGTTGAAATATTCCTATGCAAACGACGTGCTGATTGAACCGTGGAAGATGACGATGAACAAGGTGAAGGAGCTGGCCTTCCTGGGAGATTTCATGTCGGCTCAGGAACTGCATGCGGCCGGTGTTGTCAACCGGGTTGTTCCGCCGGAAAAACTGGAGGAAGAAACCATGAAACTGGCGAACCGTCTGGCCGAACAGCCGCCGGAGGCAATTCGGATGGTTAAATACGAAATCAATAAAACATATGAGATGATGGGTATGCGCAACGCGATGGACTTTGCGGCTGAAATCTTCAATCTGTGCCGTATCAACCAGGTACAGGAACAGTCTGAGTTTAATAAAGTAGTAAATGAGCAGGGCCTTAAGGCTGCCCTGGCCTGGAAAGAAGCTCAGGAAGAGAAAAAATAAAATACTGTGTGGAGGAGTCAGATGTCACTTTGGCAAGACTTATATAAAGAGAAAACGATCACAGCCCAGCAGGCTGCCGATATGATAAAAAACGGCGATCGCATTATGACGGGCAACAGAGACTGCCGTGCCGTGCTCCGGAAGGTGATGGAACGCCGTGATCTGCAGAATGTCTATTATTATGCCCCGATTATCAATTTTATGATGGAAGCAGAGAATCTGGGAAAAGGCTTCAGGCCGTCCACAAGCTTTTTAAACGGAAGCTCCCACCAGTATTTTTACGAAGACCGTCTGGACTACATACCAGGTGAATACTGGCTTTACGAAAAGATTGCCTCTGAAGGGTTGAACTGCAATGTGGCGTTCCTGGAAGTCACAAAGCCGGACGAGCACGGATACGTTTCGATGGGAACCTGCACCGATTTTATCCGTCAGGCATGCAAAAATGCGGAACTGGTAATTGCGGAAACCAACACGGAATTTCCTTTTATCCATGGAAGTAATGTCATTCACATCAGTGAACTGGATTACATTGTAGATGAGGGAGAAAACTATCCGCTTCTGGTGGTGCCGGTTGACAATGACGAGGAGTACGCGGAGGTCTACCGGGCCATCGGCGGATACCTGTCGGAACTGATTCCGGACGAAGCCACCATCGAGGTAGGGCTCGGAAGGCTCAACGCAGCCTCTCTGATGTACCTGGAGAATAAGCACAATCTGGGAGTGCATACGGAAGTTTATGGAGATATCCTGATGAGGCTGACGGAAAAAGGAATTATCACCAATACCCGAAAGAGTGACAGGCCGGGGAAGGCCGTGTTCACTCAGATGGTGGGGACTCCCGAGTTATTCGGCTGGTCGGATCATAATCTGGGTCTGGAAATCAACTGCTGCCAGGACGTGCTGAATCCGGGAACCATATACTGCCAGCATAAGATGACGGCAATAAACAACGCTGTCGAAATCGATTTAATGGGACAGGCTAACGCTGAGTTCCTGAAAGGAAAGCAGTACAGCGGTCTGGGAGGCCTATGCAATTTTGCCTCAGGAGCGGCGGCCAATCTGGAGGGTAAATCCATTGTTGTTCTGGAATCCGCCACCAGAAACGGGAAATTTTCTAAGATCACCCCATCATTTAAACCGGGAACGCCGGTTAGCCTGCCGAGGACAGCGATTGAATACGTGGTTACGGAGCAGGGAGTTGCAAAACTGGTCGGAAAGACACCGCCTCAGAGAACCAGGGAACTGATACGGATTGCACATCCCAAATTCCGGGAGGAGCTTACGTTTGAGGCCCGAAAGATGGGACTGATATAATTTATTTTCTATTAAGAAGAGAGACGGAGAGGAAAAATCATCGGATTTCCTTTCCGTTTTCTCTCTTTTTTTATTTGTGATGGAGAAGCGCAGAGAATGAGGAGTATTCACAGAAAATTCTGTTGATTATTTTCGAAAAAATAACAAATATTGATTGAATTTTTCGTTGACAATCAATATTAAATATGTATAATTAGATTATACAAGTGTAATAAAACTAGAAATAAGTTGAGATTGAGGAGGAAGGAGGGGCGTATGCCGAGTTTATTAGAGGAAGATTATTCCTATCCCCGTCCTGAACTGTACCAGGTGCAGCAGATATTTGACAGAACTGCATTACCGGAAGTGGAAGAGACTTTGAAGCGTGAACTGTCGAAAGACGGAATTGCTGACAAAATCCGTCCTGGTATGAAGGTGGCTGTCGCAGTTGGCAGCCGTGGAATCAAGAATCTGTACCTGATTGTGAAGACAGTGGTAGAGGAATTAAAAGCCGTAGGGGCCAGTCCATTTATCGTATCGGCCATGGGAAGCCATGGGAACGGCACGGAAGAAGGACAGAGAGAGGTTCTTACAAGCTATGGAATCACGGAAGAAAATCTTGGAATCAAGGTAATTACGACGGTGGACGTCAACTATCTGGGGATGACGCCATCAGGGAAAAAGGTTTATTTTGACAGGGCGGCCATGGAGGCCGACGCAATTATTCCCATCAACCGTGTCAAGCTGCATACGGATTTCGTAGGAGATTTACAGAGCGGACTGTGCAAGATGCTGGTGATAGGGCTGGGCAACCAGATAGGATGCTCCTCCATACATGAGGAAGACCCGGATGAATTTGCGGCGATTATTGAGGATGCCGCGGGACTCATTCTGAAGAAATGTAAGGTGGCCTACGGAGTCGCAGCAATTGAGAATGCATACGATGAGACGTTCATGGTGGAGGCGGTTCCTGCCGAAACATTGATAGAACGGGAGAAAGAGCTGGTAAAGATCGCCAGGACCAGGATGCCCATATTAATACCGCCCAGGATCGATGTGCTGATTGTGGAAGAGATTGGAAAGAATATTTCAGGAGCCGGCTATGATCCCAATATTTTGGGGAAAAGCTCCGTATTGAAACAATTCTGCCTTCCGGTTCCGGAGATAAAAAGGATGGTTTTATTGGGAGTTACACCCCAGTCACATGGCAATGCCATAGGGGTCGGGCTTTTCGACGTGACGGTGAAGGAAGTCTTTGAACAACTGGACTATGAGGCTATGTATGCCAATGCCATTGCCTGCCGCTGCATAGAGGACTGCCGTGTCCCGTTAGTTGCGGCCGATGAGGACGAAGCGGTCCGTGTGGCAATCAAATGTATCAGGAATGTTGAGAAAGACCGGCTGCGGATTGTAAAGATCAAGAATACGCTGGAACTGGAATATATCCGGGTTTCGGAGACTGTACTGAATGATATCAGGGAAGATAAGAGAATCAGGATAGTTTAAGCGGATTAATCCGCCGCATGAATCTAATATAAAAGACAAATAAATGTTAAGGAGGAGGTTTTTATGAAACTGACACAGGAACAGCAGGATATGCTGGATGGAAAGTATGGGAAAGGAACCGCATACGCCATGAAGATTCAGGTGGCTATCGGCGAGTGCTTCGACGCTCCGAGGATGGTGCCCATTACCAGGGCCCACGTAGCACTTTCCAATCAGGAAGCCGATTTGTGGTTCTGCGAAAAATTGTTGAGTGAGGGTGCAAAGTGCCGTATAGCACCAACCGTCAATCCGGGATTCTGCTATGATTTTTTCACGAAGAGAGATATGGTGGATCCGGAATTCGCCGACTTAATGCAGAGAACCCACAATGCCTACAAGGGAATTGGAGCCCAGCTTACATATAACTGCACACCGTACATTGACACAAATGTTCCAATGTACAAGGAAGTCATCGCATTCTCAGAGTCCAGTGCAACTCCTTACGTCAATTCGGTTTGGGGGGCAAGAAGCAACCGTGAGGGCGCCAACAGCGCGCTCTGTGCCGCGGTAACCGGTTTTGTGCCGGAATACGGTCTTCTCCTGGATGAGAACAGAAAAGGCAATATCCTCGTAGAGGTAGAGGCCGATATGAAGACAGCCTACGATTACCATATCCTGGGTATGTTAGGAAAGAAGATTGGCGAGGGAATCCCGGTATTTACCGGACTTCCGAAGGAAACCATCACGAAGGAAGCGCTCAGGAACCTGGGAGCGGAGCTGAATACCTCGGGAGCCTACGGCATGTACCATATCCTCGGTGTTACACCGGAAGCGCCGGATCTCACGACCGCATTCGGCGGCAAAGAGCCGGAGAGAAAGGTTGTTATCACGAATCAGGATATGGAGGATATCTTAAAAGAGATTTCTCTGGAAGGAAACCGTCCCATCGATTTTGTCATGTTCGGATGTCCGCATTTCACACTGGATGAAGTAAAACACATTGCCGGAAAGATAGAAGGAAAGAAACTGGAAAAAGAGATGTGGATCTTAACCTCCAGCCTTGTAAAAGAGATGGCGGAAAGAATGGGACTGGATGAGATTATCACGGAAGCAGGCGGATTTATTGTACCGGATTCCTGTCCGGATCAGCCTTGCTGGCGCCATCTGAACGGAAAAGTGGGTGTAACGGAGTCACCCAAGTGCGCTTACTATCCGCAGAGAAGAGGGATCCATTTTGTCATCCGTGATTTGGACACATGTATTGAAGCGGCATTAACAGGGGAGGTAAAGTAAGATGAAAAAATATAGCTGCCATAAAATATCGGAAGGTTCTGCAGAGGCGGAAGCAATCGTTTCAAGGGATCACATTATGTTCTATCTGATGAACCCTGAGACAGGGGAGGTAATCGAGAAAGCCCACGATCTGGAGGGCAGATCGGTGGCAAAGAAAATACTGATATTCCCGGGAGGAAAGGGAAGTTCTGTTGTTCAGGCAGATGGTTTATACCAGCTTAAGATGCGTCAGAATATGCCGGCTGCAATGATCGTGCAGTTTCCGGAGACAGTGCTTGTTTCGAGCGCCATCATAATGGAGGTGCCGATGGTGGATAAGGTCGACCCAGCTTTTTATAAAGATGTGAAGGACGGGGACCGGATCAGGGT
>CATWBR010000038.1 GCA_958349075.1 uncultured Clostridium sp. | reverse complement strand
GTATACGAATTATATAAAAATCTGATTGTTTTGTGTTATGATATTGGATATAGTTGATGTCGTTCCCCTCGCGGGAACGTGGATTGAAATACTCAATGGAATGGAAAGCAAATTAATTTGTACAGTCGTTCCCCTCGCGGGAACGTGGATTGAAATATCAATAGCGCTATTTATAAATGGAGCTAAAATTGTCGTTCCCCTCGCGGGAACGTGGATTGAAATTTGCCGAGGGGAAGAAGCGGGACGAGTGGGGAGTGTCGTTCCCCTCGCGGGAACGTGGATTGAAATTTTTATGTTCATAGTCTTTTATTCTCCACTCAAGTCGTTCCCCTCGCGGGAACGTGGATTGAAATACAGAAGCAGAAAAGATTATTGATTTACGGAGAAGTCGTTCCCCTCGCGGGAAGAGCAATTGACAGATCCGTTCAAACTGATTTCTGCGATAGAGGAGAAAAAGAGAAAGAAATAGATAAGTGCAGTCTGGCTGATTAACACGGCCTATGTGCATCGCAATGAGGAAATGGGAGGATAGGGAATCAGGCAATCCGGCTTGCCGGGGAAAGAAATGTTTGTTACAACAAAATTACCAGCCGCAGTTTGGCCATGCATCGGAGACGTATAAAGTACTGAAGCAGGCCTGGGCCGACGGGAAATCTGCTCGATTGGCCTTTCAAACTGGTATATTGAGAAGAGTGTCGAATTCCTTCCTAAGGTGACTGTTCCTTCGGCCGTTGCTGAAGATGGAATTTATCTGTACTATCAGGAAAGCGCTGCACTCGTTCTAGTTGGTTTCCAGCGATTACGGACTCTTCGGAGTCCGTCATTCTGTTTTTGACACAAAAACGGAGCTGTTGTTCCGGTAGATTATTTATCTACTTTTGCAACAGCTCCCTTTCTTTTTTCCGCCATATACCGTTCAATCTCACCGGAGGTCAGCTTCCGGATTCTGGTGTGCGGGTATTCCACATACTGCTCTGTGGCATAAACAGGTTCCATCCGTTCACACGTTTTATCCCTGTTCTTTTGAAGGTAAAGACGCAGGCTTCCGGCGTCTTCAAAAATCTTATAGGAAACCCTGCCGGTTCCACTCCTGAGCTCATAGATCCCGCAGGGCCTTTTTGATGTGTAATCTGCGGTGCGAAGGTAAAGGCCTGCGATCTCGGCGGACTTAAACGGGAAATTCCATCTCTGCAAATTCCGGACCGGATCATGTTCAATGCAGATGCAGCGGCCGCAGGTTCCGCAGATGTACTGCGTGTGGTTTTGCAGACAATCGAGCGGATTGAGCAGCGGAGTGATCCTGCTGTTTTCGGAATAACATTCCTGGCATCGGGTCATAGCGTTTCTCCATTCTGTTTTTCTTTTTATTTTTTACGGAAGTGCTTTCTAATCCGGATCCCCAGGGCGGTACTGATGAGGCAGATCACGGCGAAGACGGCGATAAGCGGCCAGAAATTAGAGCGGTAGCTTCCTTCCCCGGTTTCCCTTTCCCGGTTCTTTTGTCCGTCCGCGGGGCCGCTATCCACAGCAGACGTAGTTTCTTCCACACCGGCAGTTACTGAGGCGGCACGGCTTCCGGCTATTGCGTCCGCATCTTCGGCAGAATCACCCGTCATCTTTTCCCAGACGGTTTCCTCTGTGATGGTGCCGTCCTCCTGGCGCACATATGCGGTAATCATGTCGTTTTCGATGGATTTAAAATCATTGATCGCTCCGTCTGAACGGATAAAAACTTCCCAGGCGGCCGCTGTGCCGTTCTTTTCTTTATCGGGCAGGAGTTCCAGCGTGCCGGGATCGGTGCCGCTTACCTCACAGGGGGGCCAGACGGCATCCCAGACACCGTCCTTTTTGTCCAGGGAGAGAAGGACGATATCGCCTCTTTCCGGCCTGGCTTTGCCATGGTAGGAACTCACATAGGAGTGAATCTGTCCGTCATAGCCGGTCAGATCTGCGGTCAGGGAGTCCGGTATCTCATCAACCGGCAACATATGGTCGATTACATGTTTCTCAGCGCCCTCCGGACCGCAGGTGAACGCGTGATTTACCGTCACCCGGCACAGGGTCCCGTCTATCTCTTCAATTGTTCCGATGATAAGAGCATCCTGCTCTCCGTGCCACATCCCGTATTCGGCATCGTGGGCCAGCGCGGTGAGCGTAAAGACAAGGCACAGCAGGAGACTGAGGGGCAGGGCGGTTAATCTTCTTATCGCTTTCCTGCGGGCAGAACTGGTGGAAAATACCATAAAATCACGTTTCCTTTCTCTGTTAACGGCAGTTATCAGACGGCCGGGTTATCGGTTTATCCCGGTCAGACTGCAGAGTGTCTGCAGAAGCTGTGACAGCGACTCTTCGCTTTCACCGTACTCCGCAATATTTTCAATACCCAGAAGTTCTTCGGCGCTTTCTGCGGTGAGGCTTTCGCTCTCTTTGACTCCGTCGCCGTCGGACGGATAATCCCAGCGGACCTCCCCGCAGTTTTCGATCAGAGCCAGGAGACAGCCGGCGGCCTGGTACATACGTCTGGAATCGGGCTCGTTCCTAAAGTGAATAATGTAGGTGTAGGACTCCTCTGAGGTCTGAAGCTCGGTGGTCCTTTCTTCCCCTATGTTGAAGCAGTCCGACAGCAGTCCGAACAGCCGCCCGTCGGCAGAGGCGTCACCGATGTATTTATTCTTTGCCTGATAAAGCTCTTTACTGTACAGAGGAGGCAGGCTGTAGATGGCAAAGACGGTTTCCAGAGAAGCGGGCTCCCCCTTTTCCACTTTTCCGTTCCACACGATGCGTGCGGTGTCACCCGGTTTCAGGTCTGGGACTTCATTGGTGGAGAGGACGGTGTTCGAAAGCCGTATGGCGGACGCCTTTTTAAGAATTTCTTCCCCCTTGAACGGTTCCACGGTGTATCCGTCTTCCGTGGCTTCCGTGACCACGGCATTAAAGTAGTCATTTCCTTTTTCGGAGCACGCCGAGGCGGACAGGGCCATAAATACACATAGTACGGACAGGATGGCAGCTTGTTTAAGTCTCATATCATAAATCCCCTTTCGGCCGGGAGTTCCGCCGCAGCGGATACCGGTAAACTCATATTGTTATTTTAAACTATTTGAAGCCTTGATCCTATTACGGCCATCCTAAGAATTCTTACATTTCTTTTTCAGTATTTACAGTAATTTCATGCAGATTTCTAGTTGTAAAATCTTTTTTTCCTGTCGCAGGCCTCAATCGGGGTCAAAAATCCTTTGGCAACCGTCCGTCCTGTTATTTTAACGGGGAAATCCTGGATTTTATGGGGTTACAAATGTTTTACAGGAGTTTACAAAGGTTTCACCGCACCCGGCAGTTCCATTTTACATAAGGTTGTTACAATGAAACTCGTAGTCAGAAAAAACGTAAAGGGATGAATAACAAATTTTCGAGATGAAAAAGGAGAGAAAAAGTATGGTTATCAGACGATTGGCAGCTTTGGGAATGGCATGTTTGGCAGCGGTGTCCATGATGGGATGCGGTGCGAAGACGTCGGGAGAGACCGGAACGCCGGGGACGGAGCCGGGACAGCAGACGGAGACGGCGGTTACACAGGAAGCGGCGGAAGAAAAAGAGGTTTCTTACAAAGATACGGTAAAGGAACTTGTCATCTGTTATCTTCCTAACGAGGCCAGTGAGGAATATGCGGAGTACAGGAACATGATAGAGGGCGATATGTCGGAGGCGCTTGGAATCAAGGTAACGGAGGTTAATGCGGCGGATTATAATGCGGCCGTGGAGGCGATGAGGACGGGCAAAGCCGATATTGTGTATTTTGGGCCGGTTTCCTATGTGCAGGCATCGGAGCGTTCCGGAGCGGAAGCGCTTGTAACCCCGGCTCCCGGCGGAGATAAATCCCAGGCCGGCTATACGTCCAAGATTATCGTGAAAACCGACAGTGATATCCAGTCATTAGAAGACCTGGAAGGAAGGACCTTCGCCTTTGTGGATCCGTCCTCCACCTCGGGTAACTATGTACCGACGCTGGAACTTATGAATACCTTTGAGGGGACAACAAACGAAGATTTCCATACCAACGGCAAATTTTTCTCTTCCGTTATCTTTTCGGGCAAACATCAGAATGGACTCCAGTCCGTGATTAACGGGGATGTGGATGCGGCGCCGATTGCATCAGATATTCTCTCCAGTGAAATAGCCGGCGGCCGTGTTTTTGAAGACCAGTTCCGCGTCATCCACGAATCACCACGGATTCCGTCCTCACCGATGGGAATCCGCGGTGATCTGCCGGAAGATTTAAAGCAGGCGGTTAAGGAATTTATGCTGGATTACAAAAACCCGGATTATTTTCAATATATGCTCGGTTTTGACCCGGAAAAGAATGCCTCCTTTGTGGAAGCTTACGACAGCGATTACGATTATGTGAGAGACCTGATGGCAAAAGTTATACCGGAAGAATAGGCACGGGCAGTTAAAGGAGAGGGACTATGGAAGTAGTATTACAGGTAGAACGGTTAACCAAGACATATCCGGGCAATTCTGCCCCTTCGCTGGAAAATGCCGGGTTTGCCCTGAAAAAAGGTGAGATTGCAGGAGTCATCGGGCCATCCGGGGCGGGGAAATCAACTCTCTTAAGGTGTATCAACCGCCTGATCGAGGCCAGTGACGGAGCCGTTTTTATTGAGGGTGATGAGATTACCGGAGCGCCTCAGAAGCAGGTGAAAAATATCCGCCGCAGGGTCGGAATGATTTTCCAGCACTACAATCTGGTGGGACGTCTCACCGTAATGCAGAACGTGATGCACGGACGCCTTGGCTACATGAGCACCGTGGACGGCATCCTGGGGCGGTATACGGAGGAGGATAAACGCCATGCGCTGGAGCTCCTCAGGAAGACAGGCCTTGAGAATATGATCTACCACAGGGCCGGAGAGCTTTCAGGAGGCCAGAAGCAGAGGGTGGGAATTGTAAGGGCGCTGATGCAGGAACCTTCCATTCTGCTCTGTGATGAACCGATAGCCTCCCTTGATCCGGCCAGCGCCCTGGTAGTCATGGAAATGATACGTTCGCTGTGCAGAGAGAGAAATATTGCATGTCTGGTGAACCTCCATCAGGTGGATGTGGCTAAAAAATTCTGCGACCGGATTATTGGAATGCATGGGGGCGTGATTGTTTACGACGGCCCGTCCTGGGAGCTGCAGGATTCGGTTATTGAAAAGATTTACGGCAAACCGATCGATCAACTGATGCTGGGAGGTGAGGGCCATGGCGGAAGATAAGATTAAAACCGTACCGCGGGAGAGCAGGAAAACGGCATGGATATTTGCAGCGGCGGGAGTTCTTTTGTTCCTGTTTTCAACCTGGTATACAAAGTTTAATCCGGTGGAGGTCATTCTGTCCCAGGGAGAATTCTGGAGATTCATTTTTGTGGACTTCCTGCCACCGAAGTTCAGCCGTTGGGATCAGCTTTTAGAGGCTATTCTCCAGACATTCTATATGGCGGCAGGGGCAACCGGGGTTTCCGCAGTTATTGCATTCTTTTTGTCTCTGCTCGGGACACCCGTTATCTGCCCCGTGAAACCGCTGAATTTTCTGGTCAGGGCGTTTGCTTCTGTGCTCAGGAATATTCCCGCCCTTGTGTGGGCATTTATCCTGGTGGCTGCATTCGGGATAGGGACGGCCGTGGGAGTGCTGGCGCTGATGATCGGAACAACCGGTTTCCTGATCCGTTCCTTTATAGAGACAATCGATGAGGCGGCGGGAGAAAACATGGAGGCGCTCCGCTCTACGGGCGCGGGAATCCTGCCCGTAATAACACAGAGCATCCTGCCGGCTTCCCTCCCGGGATTTATTGCCTGGTTTCTGTACTGTATTGAGACTAATATCAGGGCATCTACTATCCTCGGCATGGTGGGGGCAGGCGGAATCGGACTCCTTATGACGGGGTACATCAAACAGTACAACTACCATGCGGCATCCGCCGTCATTATAGCGATTGCCCTGGTTATTATAGCGGTAAACCTCCTTACGGATTATCTGAGAAAAATTACACTGCGTTAATCATAGGAACGGTACGGCGTATCAAGAAAAAACAGGATTCATTAAGAAAACAGATAAAGGAGGAGCAGCAATGCAGCCAAGTGGTTCAGAATTTACAGCGGGTGCACAAATGCCGGTCTGGAGGACCGGAAGAAGAGGGCCGGTACCGGAGAAAATAGCGGTGGCCGACTGGAAACGCGATCTGCCGTTATACATATTCCTGGCGGCGGCCGCCATGCTTACAATTGCCTCTTTTGCCCTTTTAAATCTGGATTGGGCAAAGGTCGCCTCACGTATTCCTAAATTTGCAGATGTGGTATCTCAGATGCTGCACTTTTCTACGGAACGTTTTTCCATCACGCTCACAACATTGATGGAAACAATTACGGTGACGATCCTGGCCACAATTTACGGAATGGCGGCAGGCCTTGCCGCGGGTGCACTCGGTGCGAGGAATATTACGCCGTGGAAACCGCTCTCTGTTATCCTTCAGAGCTTTTTCGCACTTCTCCGCTCAGTTCCCACGGTGGTATGGGTGCTGCTCGTTCTGGCCTGCCTGGGATTCGGCCCGGCGGCGGGAATTGTGGGGCTCAGTTTCCATGTGGTGGCTTTTTTCGGAAAAGTATTTGCACAGGCATTTGAGGAGGTTCCCGAGGAGACGATAGAGGCGCTCAGGGCAACCGGGGCGAACCGGATTCAGGTGTTTTTCGGAGCGGTTCTCCCTTCCTCTTTTACAGCCCTGATTGCCTGGACTGCGCTGCGCTTTGAGATCAATTTCTCGGAGGCATCCATCCTCGGAATGGTGGGAGCGGGAGGCGTCGGATATACCATCATGGCGGCGATGAACGGATATAAGCTCGGCAGGGCCGGACTGGCCGTGCTGCTTATATTCCTGTTTGCCTATATGGTGGAGGCGCTGAGCACGGCGGTAAAACAGAAAATAAAGCTCTGATATGGCCGGAGCAGTTCAGGCCCGAAAGGAAGATGGACTTTGAAAATCAATTAAGAAAGTGTGGACGGAACATGGATAAAAAAGAATTCAGCCGTATTCTGTTGCGGGCATCCAGAAAAGAAGTCATCGGGATGGCAAAGGAAGCGGAAAAGAACCACAGGATTACCCTGCTGAAAGAACCGGCTAAAACAATGGTAATGCTGCGGGTGAAGGAGCCGGTAAAGCAGAGCGTTTTTTACATTGGGGAGATGCTGGCCTGCCACTGTGTGGTAGAGGTGGACGGAGTCCAGGGTGCGGCGGTCATGGCCGGCGATGACTTTGAAAAGGTTAGAAGCGCCGCTGTCCTGGACGCGGTACATACGGGAAAAATGAAAGAGGCCGGGGAGCTGGAAGGGAAAATGCGCCGTCTCGGCAGAAAACAGCAGAAAAAACGCGAAACCGAAGCGGCCATATACCGCGGGACAAAAGTGGATTTCCACGTGATGGAGGACAGCAATGGACACGAAACACAAATTTGATTTTGTACACGATGCGCAGGGTATGTTCCGTCTGATTTTGGATGCGATGGCCAATCCGGGAAGAGTGGGAGAAGCGGGAATGTATGCTGAGAAATTCGAGACGGGTGCGGATTCCGGGAAAAACGGAATCTGGCTGGCCCTCGCGGCTGTGCTGCTGGACAATGAGGTAACGTATTGGAGCAGCCTGGAAAAGAAAATAAAAAGTGAGATACATTTTCTGACCGGAGCCATGGAATCGGAAATGGAACAGGCCGATTATCTTTTCCTGGACGGGAATGAGGAACCGGAAGCAGTGATGGCAAAAGTAAAGGCGGGAACACATACGGAACCGGAGAAAAGCGCGCTTCTGATAATCAGGGAGAAGGAAGTCCCGGACATCAGCCGGACATTCCACGGACCGGGAATTCCTCCGGAGGGCCGCCGTGTCTTTCTGGGCGAGAGGGAACAAAGATGGATTGAGGCCCGGGATAAAGCGGGTTTTGAATATCCATGCGGAATTGAACTCATGTTCGTGAGATGGGACGGCAGTTTCCTGATCATTACGAGAAAGGCGGGTGAATAGCAGATGGCATATGTAGCAGTTACGGGCGGACAGAAGGCTGTCAGACGCTCAATGGAGCTTTTAAAACGATGCCGTACAAGAGGAAGAAAAAGTGTGGAGCTCAGAGCGGTTGAAAATAGAATGGAGCTTCTGATCCACCGTGTCATGAGTGAGGCAGGATTTTACGCGCCGTCCTATGCTTCCCTGGCCCTGAAACAGTCGGAGGGGTCGGTGGAGGAGGCGGTTTTCCTTCTCAGGGCGTACCGCTCCACACTTTCGAGGGATTATTACAGCAAACCCATGGATGGGGAGCAGATACACTTGATAAGAAGAATTTCAGCCGCGTTTAAAGACGTGGCAGGCGGTCAGTTTCTGGGGGCCACTTATGATTATACGCACCGTCTTCTGGATTTTTCCCTGGGGCATGAAACTCCGGAGGAGGAACGCTTAATCAAGGAAGAGTGGAACCGTTACAGGGAACGGGCGGCGGAAATTACGGCGCCGAGAGTATCGGGCTTCCTAAGGCAGGAGGGGCTGATTACGGAAAAAAAGGATACCTCCGAACCGGTTGACATAACACAAAACCCGCTGACGTTCCCGGCACCCCGTTCGGCTGTCCTCCAGACATTAACCAGGGCAGATACCGGCTATATAAGCGGTCTTGCCTACGCGGGGATTAGAGGTTTCGGTTCTTCGCATCCAACCGTAGGGGAACTGCGCACCGGAGAGCTGGAGGTTGTGATACGGCACCCGGCATTAGAGGAGGAAGAAATGGTGGCGGGGGAAATCCTTGTGACCGAGGTGGAATCCTTTTTTCCTGAAGAGGTGAGCAGGGAGGACGAAAGCGATCCCCTCAAAAAAATGCAGTCCGGGCAGGGGGATAAGGCGGATCACAATACGAACTGTCTGAACCTGGCGGTGGGCTACGGGATGGTATTTGGAAGAAATGATACAAAAGCGATTGCAATGTCGATTCTTGACCGCATGATGGACATGGAGGGGGATACAATTCTTCAAAATCAGGAGTTCGTTCTGCTTCACGGGGACTGCCTGGAAATGAACGGATTCATCTCACATCTGAAACTGCCTCATTATGTCACGTTCCAATCTAAGCTGGACCGCGTGCGCCATACAAAACAGGAGGAACCACATCATGGATCAAAATTATAATTTCGGCTTTCTGGATGAGCATTCCAAACGGGCCATCCGAAAAGCTCTTTTAAAAGCGGTGGCCATACCGGGATACCAGGTGCCTTTCGGTTCCAGAGAGCTTCCGATCGGAAGAGGATGGGGAACGGGAGGCATCCAGGTCACTCTGTCCATCATCGGAGCAAAAGACCGTTTGAAGGTGATTGATCAGGGAAGTGACGACAGTGTTAACGCCATCTCAATCCGGAATTTTGTGACCGCCTGCACCGGTGTGGAGACGACAACGGACTCCGAGGCGGCGACGGTGATACAGACCAGGCACCGCATTCCGGAGGTTCCGCTTAGAAATGATCAGATACTGGTGCTTCAGGTGCCGCTTCCGGAACCTCTGCGCATGGTGGAGCCGCTCGAATCCGTGACAAAAAAGATGCACGGTGAGATGGACTATGCGGCCGTCTGGCTGGCGCTTTATGAAAATATCGTGAGAGTTGGAGAGATCGAGCTGGGAGCCGACTATCCCGTTATGGCGGAAGAAAGGTATATCATGCAGCCGTCCCCGATTCCGCGTTTCGACAACCCGAAGCTGAATATGAGCCCGGCCCTGTATCTGTTCGGAGCCGGGAGGGAGAAGAAGATATATGCGGTTCCGCCCTATACCCGGATTGAGTCCCTGGGCTTTGAAGATTATCCGTTCAGGACCGAAGATATGTCGGGAAAAACATGCTGTCTCTGCGGAGCGTCGGGCGTGTTTATGGATGAATTCTTTGACTCCGTGACAGGGGAGAAAAAATACCAGTGCTCTGACAGCGGATACTGCCAGAAACGGAGAAAGAGGTTAAAAAAGCATGGAAAATAAGACAGCACTGCGGCTTAATCATCTTGTGGTAAAACATGGTTCCGGCTGCCCCGTCTGCGAAAACGACAGCTCCGTCCTGGAGAGGAACCGCTGTCCGCACTGCGGCACAATCTGGGCGGTACGCGATGTCTCCATCGATGTTTACAAAGGGGAAATCCTCGGGGTGGTAGGGGAGTCGGGTTCGGGTAAATCCACCCTGATGAAGGCGCTTTATATGGATCAGGAACCCACGTCGGGCAGCTATTATCTGGACTGTTATCACGAAGGGGAGGAGGATATCTACGAGGCTTCCGTACAACAGAAAAAATATATCAGGAACTATCTGCTGGGAATGGTATATCAGAACCCCCATCTGGGCCTCAGAATGTTTTTTTCCACAGGAGCGAACGTGGCGGAGAAGCTGATAGCGGCCGGCAGCAGGAATGTGGCGGAAATGATGGGAAAAACGGATGCGCTTCTCGAACACATGGAAGTGCCGGTAAACCGGGTAAAAGAACCGCCGAGAAACTTTTCAGGCGGAATGCAGCAGAGGGTACAGATTGCCAAGGCGGTGGCAAACCATCCGCCGATTCTGTTTCTGGATGAAGTGACCACAGGCCTGGATCTGTCGGTGCAGGCCAAGGTACTTGACCTGGTGAAACGAATTCAGAGGGAATTCGGCATCACAATGATCGTTGTGAGCCATGACCTGGCCGTGATCAGGATGCTGGCGGACAGGACGATAGTCATGCTGGACGGCCGGATTGTAGAGCGGGGACTGACCGATCAGATTATGGAGGATCCGCAGCATGTTTATACGCAGACACTGGTCAACTCCCTGCTTTAAACGCATCAGGGAAAATCGGCCTTTTCAATCACAAGGAGTATGGAATGAAAAAATGTTTTTACAACGCAATGCTCGTCCTGCCGGATAAACTGCTGTGCGGCTATGCCATGATTGTACAGGACGGGGTGATACAAAAAATCTGCCCGGAAAAAGAAGCGGAGCGGGAAAAATCAGGTTCGGTGGAATATATCGATCTCAGGGGGCGGTACGTACTGCCCGGGTTTATTGATATCCACTCCGATTATATAGAGGGAATTATCCAGCCCAGGCCCAGCAGCATGATGGATTTTGAGTCCAGTATCTACGAGGCGGAACGCCATCTGATCAGCCATGGGATTACGACAATCTACCATTCACTCTCACTTGTAAAGGAGAAGTATGATTATGAGCGGCTATCGGTGAGAAACAGGGAGAATGTAGATCGGCTTGTGAAGATACTTAAAAATTTCGATCATCAGGCCCATCTCATCCATAACCATTTCCATGCGCGCTATGAACTTGACAATCCTGAGCTGTTTGAATACCTGGAAGGACTTCTGGAGGAAGGATATGTGCAGGAGCTGTCCTTCATGGATCACACGCCGGGGCAGGGCCAATACAGGGATCTGGAGCAGTATGCCTCATCGATGCGGGAGTGGAAAGGAATCCGCACCGATGAGGAATTTGAGAACTTTCTGAAAGCGAGCAGGAATAAGCCGATGGTTTCCCACGAAATGCTCAAGAAGCTTTCAAAGCTGGCGGCCAGGAAGGGAATCCCCCTTGCTTCCCACGACGATGACAGCACGGGCAAACTGGATTTTATTGAATGTGAATACCATGTCAATATTTCCGAGTTTCCCATCACGATGGAGGTGGCGAAAAAAGCTCACGATGACGGACTCTGGGTAGTCGCGGGAGCGCCGAATGTCATGCTGGGAGGCAGCCACGCCGGAAACCTGAATGCAGAGGAGGCCATCAGGGCGGGTAATGTGGATATATTATGCTCCGACTATTATCCGGCGGCCATGCTTCAGGCTGTTTTCAGGCTCTGGAAGAACGGTTCGGCAAAACTTCATGACGCGGTGCGGATGGTGAGCCTGAATCCGGCAAAAGCAGTGAATATCGACGCGGAGTACGGCTCCCTTGAGGAGGGCAAACGGGCCGATATCCTGGTTGTCAACGTGATAGAAGGGCATCCGTCTGTGGAGCGCTGTTATGTGGACGGTGAGATGGTGCTCCAGTTCCGCTATGATATGAGAAAGGGGGTGGCGTGTTGATAGAAATCAAAAACCTGAAAAAAGAGTTTACAATGCACATACGGGGAGGCACCGTTATTCCCAGCTTTTCCGGAGTTTCCTTCAGGGTGGAAGAGGGGCAGCTCCTGGCCGTCACGGGACCCAGCGGAATCGGGAAGTCGTCCCTGCTCAAATGCGTCTACCGGACTTATCTTCCTACAGAAGGGGAAATCCTTTATGAAAAAGCGGACGGGAGCTTAATCGATTTGGCGCAGGCAGGGGATCGGGAAATCATCGGGATACGCCATCAGGAGATGGGCTATGTATCCCAGTTCTTCCATGTCCTTCCCAGGGTTCCTGCGATTGATATTCTGATGGATCCGCTCGTGGAACGCGGTGCGGAGCAGAAAGAGGCCAGAGCCAGGGCGGAGGAACTGCTCGAGTATGCGGGACTTGGAAAAACCCTGTGGGAGATGTATCCCTCCACCTTCAGCGGAGGAGAAAAACAGAGGCTGAATATTCTCCATGCCATCATTACAAAGCCCAGGTTCCTGCTTCTGGATGAACCGACCGCCTCTCTTGACAGGGGATATAAAGGAAAAATCATGGATCTGATTCTGGAACTGAAGAGCGAGGGTACGGCTATGCTGGGTGTTTTTCATGACCAGGATGCCCTGCATACACTGAGCGATATCAGATATGATCTGGTGCGGGGAGAGTACTGTGATGTGGAAAACTGATGTATTGAGGGCAGATCTTCATATGCACAGCCGCTGGTCCGACGGCTCCCTGGAGGTGCCAAAGATCATCGGGCTGGGGAAAAAATCGGGACTTTCCGTTATGTCGGTTACAGACCATGACACAATGGAGGGGCAGGAGGAAGTGCGTGATGAGGGGCAAAGACAGGGGATGAGGGTGATAAACGGGGTGGAGATATCTGCTATCAATCCTGAGACGGGGCGGAAGGTCCATATTTTGGGCTATAACATCAGGGATGAAAAGACTGTCACATCCACGCTGCGCCCGTACCTTATGGAACGCCATGAAGCTGCACTGCGCGCGGCGGAGCAGGTATCACAGGCGGGCTACGCCATAGATACTGCAGAGATTCTGCCCTATGTGGGAAAGGGAAACTTTCTCTATAAACAGCATATCATGCATGCATTGGCCGACCGGGGTTATACGACGTCCATTTATGGGGAGCTTTACAAAAAGCTGTTTGGGAAAAATGGGATTGCCGTTATAAAAAGCCGGTACATACCGGTCAAAGAAGCCGTGAGGCTGGTGGCGGAGTGCGGGGGAAGTCCGGTGTTAGCCCATCCTTACCAGTACGATTCCATGGACCTGGCGCCGCAGCTTCTGCGTTTGGGCCTGAAAGGAATCGAATACTGCCATCCGACCCAGTCGAACGGCAGAAAGATCCGGGTAGAAGAGACGGCGATGGCATTCGGCCTGTTCCTGACGGGAGGAAGCGACGCCCACGGCTTGTATTCCGAGGCGGCTTATCCGCTGGGATGTACGGAATTTAGGATGGAGGAAAGCCATCCGCTGCTGAAGCGGGGCTGAGCCATAGAATGAAAATCAGAAATTTCAAGATTTATAAGACTGGACTGGAGCAAATAAGGCCTGGCAAAGAACAGATAATCCTGTTTTTTGCCAGGCTTTTTGCTGTCCGCTCACAGTCCGGAGGCATTGCAGTATTCTTCTTTGACCTCCTGGATAAACCGGGCAATTTCCGGAATTGTTTTATCGGCCAGCTTGTTGTATGCCAGATAGATGGGCAGTTTGCAGTCGCCGATAGAGATGGGGCAGAGTGACTGGGTGATATCTGGACGCCCGTATTTCAACTGGCTGCGGATTACTCCGGTGAGGCCTACGCCCTTTGCCGCCAGGTCGAGGGCCAGGGGGGCCGACGAGGCCTTGATGATAGATTTCGGCGCATAGGATTTCTGGCGCAAAGCGGCCTCTGCATAGCTGGCTTTATATTGGATCATGGTTATGTCGTTCAGTTCGGAAGGGCTGATATGAATAGGGTGCTCAATATCCGCATGGGTGACGTCGTAATTTTCAAGCGCCGGGAGATTTTTTGCGCCAATGAGCAGTACCGGCTCATACAAGAGCAGTTCGACCATGATAGAGGAATCGGTGTTGGGAGCAGCGACGCAGGCAATATCTATCTTCTGGGCAGCTAACTGATGATAGAGATTATAGCTGTAGTCTGAAATGGGGTCGATCCTGACATAAGGATATTTCTTTGTCATCCGCGGCAAAATGCGCGACAGAATATAATCGCCGCTGATGTGCGGCACTCCGACTCTGAGGACCCGTTCTTCCAGCGCGTTTTGTTCCTGGAGCTCGCGGTACAGGGCCGTTTCCAGGTTGAGGATCTTTTTCCCGTAGGAGCAGAAAATTGTTCCGGACTCCGTTAACTGGATGGGCGTTGTGCTTCGGTCAAACAGCGTGGTCCCCAATCTTTTTTCCAGTGTGCTGATGTAGCGGCTCAAGGAAGGCTGCGAGACATAGAGCGTCTCTGCCGCACGGCTGAAACTGCCGCATTGCGCGACAGTCAGAATATACTGAAAATCTTTTTCATTCATTAAGATTGCTCCTTCTCTTAGTATGCCAGTTTGTAACGCTTTTGTGTAATAATTTACAGCTTCAGTATAACATACCAAAATTGGTATGTTAAGTATGTCACAAGAAATATTGGACAATTTGCAGTTTTTTGTATATTTTTAATAAAAAAGGGTTGAAAGATCAGCTTGATGAATCTTACCCGGCAAAAGAAAGGAAGAGGAAAATGAAACGAAAAATGCGTCAAATGTTATCGGTTACTCTGTCCCTGGCGATCCTGTTATCTTTAACTGCCTGCGGCGGCAGCGGCACGGCACCTGCAGGCAAAGAGGGAGGCGGCACCACTCCCGCGAGTGATACCGGAGGAGGTGATACCGGTGAGAAGGTCAAAATCAGTATTGCCACCACCAATGTGGATGGAGATCCAATGCAGGACCTGATCTATTATTTTGAGGAGCAGGTGGACGAGATTCTGCCCGGACGTGTGGAGTGGATCAATTACACCAACAGCTCTATGGGTTCTGAGCGGGAGCTTGGCGAGATGGTTATGAACGGCGGCCTGGACGCATCGCTGCAGGGACCTTCCAACATCACGGCTTTTGCTCCCATGAACGCGGTCCGTCTTCAGGATGTTCCTTTCCTATTCAAGGATCAGGATGAGCTGTATGCCGCTACCAATGAGTGGTACCGGGATATGATCAACAAAGAGTGCGAGCCCTACGGCTTTACCACGATGTTCTTCGAGTATTTTATGGGGCAGGAAATCGAGAACACCAAACGCCCTGTCACCACTCCCGAGGATATGGTCGGTTTAAAAATCCGCGTGTACGACTCTCCGGGACCGTATAACTTTGTGGAGGCCTGCGGCGGTCTGCCCGTGGCAATGGCTTTCAGCGAGGTCTACACCAGCCTGCAGCAGGGAGCCATTGACGGCACCTACACCACGACTTCCAGCTTTGTGGCCGATAAGCTGTGTGAGGTCACCAAGTACCATACAAAGATGAGCATTACAAACCTTGGCATGACGCTTATCTGGAATTCAAAATCCCTCGAAAGCTATCCGCAGGATTTGAGGGACGCTCTGACGGAAGCAGCCAAACGCACGGAAGAGTATTGCCAGAAGGTGGTCAGCCCGGAGGTAAAGAAAAGTGTTTACGCCGAGATTGAGGCCGAGGGCGTTGAGGTAAACGAGGTTTCTGAAGCAGATTACCAGCGCTTTGTGGAAAAAGTAGAGGCACATTGCTACGATAAAATGCGGGAGGATATCGGAGCTGAAGTCTGGGATAAATGCGCCGAGTGGCTGAAGGAGTACCGCGCCCGGTAAATTAATTCATTCGGTTGTATTTGACGGATCATTGTTCGCACGGTTGTGCTCTGCGGAGGATATGCGCTGCGCGCTGAGGAAGTATGGCCGCTTTCATGACGGAGGTGTGAACAAAAGCTTTTATAGGAGGGCTGTATGAAAAAAATATACCAAATTTATAATCAGATTGAAAGAGCAATCCTGGGAC
>CATWBR010000037.1 GCA_958349075.1 uncultured Clostridium sp. | reverse complement strand
GATATATGGTATACCACTTGATAAAAGATAACATAATTGTGCACTATTGTCAAGCTGTTTTCGTTTTCACATGATTTTTTAGGCAGAATGTAACTATTCAGTACCTTCTTAGTTACCGCTTCACGATGCACAGAAACAGCAGAAAATGGAGAATAACCAGGCATGAATTTTTCCATGGCAAGAAGACCGGTTCCGCGCACAACTGGCGCCGCCGGCCGGTTTTACTGATTTCGGCGTTCTTTCATATAGCCTTCAATATTGATAAATGTTTTCGACATGTGCTCTTCCATCGCACGGACGGCCGCACCGGCATCCCTGCTCTTAACGGCATTGAGAATCTTCTGGTGCTCTTCCATCGTTGTAATCTTCCGCTCCTTCTGTTTCAAAGCGCGGATACCGAAGAATGAAATAATGTCATTAAAATTGTTGAGCAGGCTCTGAAGCGTCCTGTTGTGGCTCAGTTCATAAATCTTCTGATGGAATTTGCGATCCATCTCAATGTAATCGTATTCGTCGTAATGGTTCAGCATATCCCTCTGGCATCTGGCGATCTCCTCCAGTTCCTCCAGATCCCGGTCCGTCAGATTCAGGACTGCGTCCTCCACGGCCAGCATCTCCAGGGATTTTCTGATTTTTAATACTTCCAGTACATACTCAAGATCAAACTCCCTGACTACAGCGCCCTTATAAGTCTCCATCACCAGCCAGCCGTCATGGGCCAGCATCTGCATCGCCTCACGTATCGGTGTCCTGCTGATTCCCATCTCGTCCGACAGCTTTCTCTCCGTCAGCACGTCGCCCGGCATATATTGTCCCTTGAGTATCCCCCGTTTAATTTCATCGTACACCTGATATTTGTACGGCTGCGCTTTTTGTACCACGTTTCATCTCCCGATTCGTTCAAAAAAATCCCCTGACACAGTTTCCTGTATCAAGGGACGATAGTTATCGTGTATCCGCCTTGATTGAATAAACAGACTCTGCTGTCCGGCCTCTCAAATTATGACGATAACGGAGGGCGCGCCATTCCCTTGCGGGAAGTTGTCAGAGCCGGTTGTCAGGTAAAAATTTCCTTTACTTATTTTTTGATTATATCATCCATGCTCATTTTGTCAAGCGCGAAACGTCGTTTTTGCCGTTTCCGGGCATCTCGCAGCCTGTTGCCGGACACGGCGTGAGCAGTAATTTATATCAGCATCCTGCGCATCTCGCAGTGGGGAATTGTCACCTCAATGAACTCTCCGGGTGTCTTTGAATATCCAAGGTGTTCGTAGAAGCCCGCCGCTGTTTTTCGTGAATGCAGGATTATCTCTCTCATCCCCTGACTGCGGCAATAATCCTCCATCATCGTCATGAGCCTGCATCCGCAGCCCGACCGCTGGCTCCTCAGATCCACCGCCGCGGCCCGGACTTCCACCGTGCCGTCGTGTCTCAGATCGGCCACCACCACGCCCCATGCCATGTCTTTCTCATCCAGCGCTGCAAAATGGACAAATTCTCCTTCCCGGCTCATGTCACCCTGATAGAGGTCCAATCCAAGAGGAAGACGCATTACCCGCTGGCGGAGATCCAGGGTGCTCTCGTAGGCCGGACTTCCCACTTCCACCTGCACGTACCGCATCCTCCCCTCCGGGGCACCCGGACCAACCGGCAGTTCCCGGATCAGACAGCAAATGTGATTGCTGGAGCTCTTATCACTGCCGCAGGCTGTAAAGCCTAAACGGCTGTAAAAGGACATCCCTTTACTACCGGCTGCCACTCTCATGGCCGTGAATGTCTGGGTGTATCTTCCGCACAGCCGGTTTACGAGACGTCCGGCATACCCCCTCCCCCTCAAATTCTGTCGTGTGACCAGGTTCTTAAGCTCACAGGTATTGTCCGGCAGAGGAAGGACCACCGCCGCACAGGCTGTCTCACCGTTTTCTTCCAAAATGTACAGCTCACCGTCCCGGAGATACCGGACAATCTCCTCCTCACAGGGCTCTGCCTCCATCAGCAGTGGTAAATATCTTTCTTTGTCCTGAATTACTGGTCTAATCTCAATCATCGTACCGCCTCTCTCAACAATAAAAACCCGAATTTTCTTCAGGCAGTTTCTTCATAAGTATCCTAATGCTCCATCCCGACGATGCGTCTCAGGAGGCCGGCACCGCCATTTTCCCAAGCTCGCCGAGAATCTCCTCGGTCTTTTGCACCATGGCGGCACAGTCTTTATTTTTCCCCTTGCGATCCTGGTAGAAGAAGGACGGGATGTCTCCTGTACGGAGTGTCAGCGCACCTTTATATTGATCGATCAGCGCCGGTATCCCGGAAGTATCGATTCGGGCATTCTTATACATTTTAAGCGTAATCTCCTGGCGGTTGATGTTGACCTCCGTCACTCCCGCCTGGTGGGCCATTGCCTTTAATTCCGCGATCAGAAGGAGATTTTCAACCGGCTTAGGAATATCTCCGAAGCGGTCGATCAGTTCGTCCTGCATATCCATATACTCATCCTGGTTCTCAATTCCTGAAATCCGTTTATAAATATCGAGCTTCTGGTATTCGTTCTTGATATAGGAGCCCGGGATGTAGGCGTCGATATCACAGTCCACCACAGTCTCGAAACTTTCTTCCTCTTTCTGTCCCTTAAGCGCCAGGACTGCCTCATTCAGAAGCTTGCAGTACAGATCGTATCCGACCGCTTCCATGTGGCCGTGCTGTTCTGCGCCCAGTATATTTCCCGCCCCGCGCAGCTCCAGATCACGCATTGCAATCTTGATACCGCTGCCCAGCTCGGTAAACTCACGGATCGCCTGAAGTCTCTTTTCCGCCTCCTCGCGCAGGAGTTTGTCTCGGCGGTACATCAGGAATGCGTAGGACGTCCGGTTGGAGCGGCCGACGCGGCCCCTGATCTGATAGAGCTGGGAAAGCCCGAGCCTGTCGGCGTCATGGATGATAATCGTATTGGCGTTTGGAATATCGAGTCCCGTCTCAATGATCGTCGTTGACACCAGTACATCGATATCGCCGTTGACGAAATCAAGCATGATCCGTTCCAATTCATGCTCGTGCATCTGTCCGTGGGCAAAGGTCACATTGGCCTCCGGGACGAGAGATGCCACATGGTTTGTAATCTCATCGATATTGTTAACCCTGTTGTATACATAATACACCTGTCCGCCCCTGGACAACTCACGGTGGATGGCCTCGCGGACCATCTCGTCATTGTACTCCATCACATAGGTCTGGATAGGGAGACGGTCAACCGGAGGTTCTTCCAGAACACTCATATCACGGATTCCGATCAGGCTCATATGGAGCGTTCTCGGAATCGGCGTGGCGGTCAGGGTCAGAACATCCACATTTTCCTTGAGCTGCTTGATTTTCTCCTTATGGGCCACGCCGAAGCGCTGTTCTTCATCGATGATGAGGAGTCCAAGGCTCTTGAAGACCACGTCCTTTGAGAGCACGCGGTGCGTTCCGATCAGCACGTCGACAAAGCCTTTTTTCAGATCCTCAAGCGTCCTCTTCTGTTCCGTTGCGGTCCTGAAGCGCGACATCATGTCAACCCTGACCGGGAAGTCCTTCATACGCTGCACAAAGGTGTTATAGTGCTGCTGGGCAAGGATAGTCGTGGGAACCAGGTAAACTACCTGCTTTCCCTCCTGGATTGCCTTAAAAGCGGCTCTGAGGGCTATCTCGGTCTTTCCGTATCCCACGTCGCCGCAGATCAGCCGGTCCATGATCTTTCTGCTCTCCATATCTTTTTTCGTGGAATCTATCGCATCGAGCTGATCCTCCGTCTCCTCAAAGGGGAACATCTCCTCGAATTCCCTCTGCCAGACCGTGTCGGGCCCATACTGGAATCCCTCGCTCTGCTGCCTGGCTGCGTAAAGCTCCACCAGCTCCTTTGCAATCTCCTTAACAGCTCCCCTTACCCTGGTCTTCGTCTTATTCCACTCCGTGCCGCCAAGTTTGTTGAGCTTCGGCTGCTTGGCGTCGGCGCCCGCATATTTCTGGATTCCCTCCAGCCTGGTAGCCGGGAGATAGAGGTTGCCGCCGTCACGGTATTCAATTTTAATATAATCTTTTACAATCTTGTCCTGCTCTATCTTTTCAATGCCGCGGTAGATTCCAAGTCCGTGGCTCTCGTGGACCACATAGTCGCCCACGGCCAGTTCGGAGAAGCTCTGTATTTTTTTGCCCTGATATGCAGTCTTTTTTCTTTTCTTTTTCTGGCGCACCCCGCCGAACATGTCACCTTCCGTGATTACGACAAACTTAATCAGCGGATATTCGAACCCACGGTGCAGGTTTCCGTATGTCACCATGATCTCACCCGGCTGCACCCGGGTCTGGCCCTCGTCGGGGCAGAAGGCCCGCAGATCATACTCTCTCAAATCTCCGGCCAGACGGCTGGCCCTCGTCCTGGAGCCGGAAAGCAGGATTACCCTGTATTTCTCCTTCTTCCATTTGGTCAGATCTTTAATCAAAAGGTCGAAGCCGTTCTGATAGGAGTTTACACTCTTAACGGTCATCCCGTATTTCTTTTTCACGGTAATGCCCGGAAGCTTCTGCTCAAGCCCCAGCATCAGAAGGCTCCTCCCGCCGATTGCCATTGCAAGAACCGCCCTGGCGGAGTACATAAAGTCCGCCTGTCCCGGAAGCAGATAGCCGTTCTCCAGCCTGTGGGTCATGCTCTCCCTGAATTCTTCCTCCACAACCTCCGCTTTTTCTTTCAGGCGGAGCGGTTCATCAATAAACACGGAAAGTCCGTCCGCCGGAAAATAGTTCAGGAAGGAAACCGTATCCGAACAGAAATAGCGGATAAAACTTCCCAGGCCATGGACTCTCCATCCCTCCCGGAGGCCCTCCGTAAGCTCCCCGATCACCGACTCGATCCGGTGCGCCTCCTCTGTTTTCATCTGTTCCCGCAGACTTTTGACGTATTTGCCCTTCTCTTTCTCAATCCTGGCGATTCCGGCCTCCGCCTCTTTTTTGGTGAGAACCAGTTCCGTAGCCGGGTAAAGCACGGCCTCCTCAAGCTGTTCCACCGACCTCTGGCTTTCCGGATCAAAGGTTCTGATGGAGTCCACCTCGTCCCCCCAGAGTTCGATTCTGAAGGGAAGTTCCTCCGTCAAAGGAAAAATATCGATGATACCTCCCCTTACCGAAAATTGCCCCATACCGTCTACCTGGGCTACCCTCTCATATCCCATGCCGGCAAGGGACAGCTTCAGTGCGTCCACGTCAAGAGCCTCCCCGCTGCCAATCGTGATACACTGTTTTTTCAGGTTTTCCAGGGGAAGCAGGTGATCCATCAGGCCGTCCACGGTCGTGATTATGACACCTTTCTCTTCCTCCGCCAGATGTTTCATCACCTGCATCCTCTGCCTGGTCAGCAGGTTTCCATGAATATCGGAACTGTAAAACAGGAGATCTCTCGCCGGATATAAAAACACATCGGAAGAAAAACACCGGTAATCTTCATAAAGCTCCTTGGCTCTCTGATCGTCATACGTGACAATCAGTTTCCACGGAATCTGCCTCGTCAGCTCCGATATCAGATGCGCCTTCTGCGAGTCCATACAGCCGCTCACCAGAAGCGGCCCCTGTCCCCTCTCCAGCGCCCGGTTCATATCCCCAAATTCAATTAACTCTTCCAGTGGATTTGCAAAAATGCTTTCCATGTCGTTCCCCGCTCTTTCTAACTATACCAAAACGGCCTTCCTGCCGTTTGTATGCATCATTGATTTTACGCCTTTATCTGCTCCTCCGGCTGCTTTGTCTCTTTTTTCGGGGCTCTGGCCGATCCGTTAAAACGGTTCATGGCCGTGTCAATCCCCTCGTTCATCATGGAAACGGCCGCCGCCGCCCCATCACGAAACGCCTGATCCATCTCCTCTTTTTCTTCCTTCGGGAAACGGCTCAGCACATAGTCGGCCAGGTCCATCCTGGGCGGCTTTTCCCCCACCCCGATGCGGATCCTCGGAAACTCCTGCGTTCCCAAATGAGCGATAATATTCTTGATGCCGTTATGCCCGCCTGCACTGCCCTTTTTCCTGATTCTGATTTGTCCCGGTTCCAGGCTGATGTCGTCGTAAATCACGATAAATTCCGACGGCTCCGTCTTATAATAATCCATCACGGAACGGATACTCTCTCCGCTCAGGTTCATATAAGTCTGCGGCTTTACCAGTATTACCTTATTTCCCTCAATCATTCCTTTTCCTATCAGGGCCTTGTGCGCTTTTTCCCTGATATCAATCTGATACCGGTCTGCCAGCGTATTAAGCGTCATAAATCCCACGTTGTGCCTGCTGCCCTCATACTCTTTCCCGGGATTTCCGAGTCCTGCTATAATATACATATGATAAATTCTCCTTTATACGATCAAATTTATGTGATTCGGTTCTAAGTATCGTCCTTCATCCGTCCCTGGTATTTGCGGACAGACACGCCTTAAAGCGTTAGATTTCCTCCAATGAGAATCTAACGCTGTGCCTAGCCATTTTATCAGGTTTTTGGAGGGATGTAAAGGGAGGGTGGAAAAATGAGGACGCCGCCGGCAGGCCAGGGGCCGGACGATAACCTTCGCGGAGTCTTCAGTCCCGTCGAGCATCTGCCCGGGGAAGGAGGAGAAAAACTTTCCGAAGGGGACATTGAAGCCCGCCGGTGCTTGGACGGCGTCCTTTGACGTCTTAGCATCCGCTGTGCGCTTCACAAGCGAGAGCGAGTCCCCGCAGGAATTTTTTTCTCCGGATTCCCCCTCACCACAACCTACAAACCGGGACTGAAGACTCATACACACCCTCACCACCCCGGCCCCTGGCCTGCCGGCAGCGTCCTCATCTGCTCAATTAAATCCCTATTTTTTCGTGCATCATAGGTTTCGATATTCTGACGGCATTTTTGATACAGAAAAAGAGGAAATAGCAGGAATTATCCCTCCTAAACCTCTTGCCCTCTCTCCCCGATTATGGTAGAATTCAAGTGTTGTGCTTATATAAGTTCATGATTGGTTGAACGTTTCTACCAGCTACCGGAATAGTTGACTATAGGCGACAGCTTTACTGTCGTATACTAATTAATCCGCAGTTGGTTTTTTTAGTTAAATTAAAAGGGGGCAACATTATGGACACAGTGAATCAGGCAGACGTAATCATCATCGGCGCGGGCCCATCGGGCATCTTCTGCGCATACGAATTAATCAAGGCAAAACCTGATATGAAGATACTGATGATTGAAAAGGGAAGACCCATCGAAAAGAGAGTCTGTCCAAAACGTAAGACAAAGGTATGCGTGGGCTGCAAGCCCTGCTCCATCACCACCGGCTTTGCAGGCGCGGGAGCTTTCTCCGACGGCAAGCTTTCCCTGTCACCCGACGTGGGCGGCAATCTTCCGGAGATTCTGGGATATGACAAGGCTCTGGAGCTGATCCGGGAATCCGACGACATTTATCTGAAGTTCGGCGCGGATGAGAACGTTTACGGCGTTGATAAGCAGAAAGAAATTCAGGAAATCCGGCGTAAGGCCATCACGGCCAACTTAAAGCTAATCGAATGCCCAATCCGCCATTTAGGCACGGAGGAAGGCTACAAAATATATACCCGTCTTCAGGAACACCTGATAAAGCAGGGCGTACATATGCTTTTCAACACCATGGTCAATGATATTATCATTGAGGACGGCGTTGCCAAAGCCGTTGTAACGGACGGCAATGAGACGTATTACGCCGATGAGATCATCTCCGCCATCGGGCGTGAAGGTTCGGACTGGTTCAGCCACATCTGCGGCCGCCATGGCATTGATACGGAGGTTGGAACCGTCGATATCGGCGTCAGGGTTGAAGTCCGTGACGAGGTTATGGAGTTCCTGAACAAGAACCTCTATGAGGCAAAGCTCGTTTACTATACTCCTACCTTTGACGACAAGGTGCGCACCTTCTGTACCAACCCGTCGGGTGAGGTGGCCACCGAGTATTATGAGAACGGTCTTGCGGTTGTAAACGGCCATGCTTATAAATCCAGGGAATACAAGACGAATAACACAAATTTCGCTCTGCTGGTATCCAAGAATTTCACCAAACCGTTCAAGACTCCCATCGAGTACGGCAAACATATCGCCCAGCTCAGCAATATGCTCTGCGACGGGAAAATCCTGGTGCAGACCTTCGGAGATTTCCAGAGAGGAAGAAGAACGACAGAGGAGCGCCTCTGCCGCAATAACCTGATACCGACATTAAAAGATGCGGTCCCGGGAGATCTTTCCTTAGTTCTTCCGCACCGCATCATGGTCGATATAAAAGAAATGATTCTGGCTCTCGACAAGGTTACGCCCGGCATTGCCAGTGACGAAACGCTCCTTTACGGTGTGGAGGTCAAATTCTATTCCAACAAGGTAGTTGTCAACACCGACTTTGAGACCAGCATACGCGGCCTCCGCGCCATCGGCGACGGAGCCTCCGTCACCCGTGGTCTCCAGCAGGCTTCCGCCAACGGGATCAGCGTCGCCAGAAGTATCCTTGAGAAAATCGAAGCCAAATAATCCAGATACTTTCATGGGCCGGAATCCTTTTTCCGGCCCTATAATTTTACACATCTAAGCGGCCCGCCGCAGGCGGAGAATTCCACGGGCGGCATTCTTACTTGTATAAAGAACCTTCAATATGACGGGCGTGACAATCGAAGAAACGATAATCAGGAGAATCACCGAAGTAAAGTAAACCGAACTGAGCAGTCCCACAGCCAGCCCCTTCTGGGCCACGATAAGCGCCACTTCCCCTCTCGTCATCATGCCAACCCCTATCTTCAGCGAATCGTCTCCGGAAAATCCGCATATCTTTGCCATCGTCCCGCAGCCCACGATTTTAGTAATCAGGGCTACGCCGACAAAGGCAGCCGAGAAAATCATAATCTCAGGCGTCAGATTTCCCACATTTGTCTTAAGTCCGATACTGACAAAAAACACCGGGCCAAACATCATATAGGAGTTGATATCCATCTTGCTTGCTATATAGTCCGAATCATTCAGGGAACAGAGCACGATTCCCGCCGCATAGGCCCCTGTGATATCGGCAATCCCAAAATATGTCTCTGCAACATAGGACAGGAAAAGGCAGAATGCCAGTCCCAGTATCGGGATGCGTCTGGTATGCGGATACCTTGCATCCAGCCATTTAAACACCTTATAGAACACAAAACCGCTGACTCCCGCAAACAGAAAGAACAGCACCGTATTAATAATAACGGCGACAGGGCTGCTCTGAGGATCCCGAAATCCAATGACAAATGTGAGTACAATAATTCCGATCACATCATCAATAATCGCCGCCCCCATAATGGCTGTTCCCGTTTTCCCTTTAAGCTTTCCAAGCTCTCTGAGGGATTCCACCGTAATGCTTACCGATGTGGCTGTCATAATCACTCCGATGAATACAGCCCTGTAAAATTCCTCCGATCCCAATGGGGAAACTCCGTAGAAAAGCATATAGAGTAACGTCCCTCCTGCCAGAGGCACCGCAACGCCCGCACACGCTATCAAAAAAGCCACCGGCCCGGTTTTAATCAGATCCCGCAGGTTTGTCTCAAGTCCTGCCGAAAACATAAGCAGCACTACGCCTATCTCCGCCATCATACCGAGAAATTCGCTCTGTTCAACGATTCCCAGCGCTCCCGGCCCGATAAGGAGCCCTGCCACAATAATACCCACTACCTGTGGCGCATGCAGCTTCCTCGCCGCAATTCCACAGAATTTTGCCGCAACCAGTATTACGGCCAGATCTCTGAATACTTCTACTGAACTCATTTTGTCCCCTCCTGCTGTTCTATTGCCCAACGATTATAAATTTTATCACTTTTCTTGCGGTTTACTGTTGCCGCAGCAACATATAAGAGATAAAATAAAGGAAAAAGGAGGAAATGGTAATGGATATATCGGCAGACGAGCTTTACCTGTTACAGAACCATCCGCTTTTCAAAGGGATTGACGTGGGCGGTTTAAACCAGCTTTCCAACTGTTTTTCATTCCGTTTTGCTAATTTTTATAAAGATGAATATCTGGTGCTGGAAGGCGATCCCGTCACCTGCGTAGGGCTGATCCTCTCCGGCACTGTGCTGATGGAAAAAAGTGATTTGCAGGGAAACAATTATTTTCTCACCGAGATACGGAAAAACGAACTGTTCGGGGACGCCTTCATCGGCAGCCGCATTCAGAGCAGCACCGTCAATTACAAGGCCATGACCAACTGTCATGTACTGCTGTTCCAGTACCGTGATCCCAGGACCTTCTGCCTCAGGAACTGCCGCTGCCATCTCGTCTTCTCCGAAAACCTGATGTATCTTCTGGCGCTCAAGACCAGGACATTCCTTGCAAAAGTAGAGATCCTTTCCACCCGCTCCCTCCGCAGCCGGATTCTGCGTTTTCTCCATATCGTCGAAGAATATCCCGATATCATTGGCCTGCGCGGCGACAGAAAACAGGAAAAAACGCTCAAAAAAAACCAGGTATTCGTGCCGCTCACTCATACCGAGCTGGCTGAATACCTGGGTGTGAACCGCAGCGCCCTGGTCAGGGAGCTGGGGCGGATGAAGCAGGAAAACCTGCTCACCTGGGACAAACACGTTTACACGCTCATCTCTCCCTAAACTCCTCAGACCGTCCAAAATGCGGTTCTGTTTATTTTCCTTCTAATATGCTGACCGCTTCCTGAAGCTGGTTATCCATCTCTTCGGGGAGAACCGGCATCTTTGCAGCTTCCTCATCCAGTTCCACTTCCACATCAGGAGAGATGCCCTTGCCGTGGATATCGAGCCCGCTCGGCGTGTAGTAGTGGTTTGTCGTCAATTTTACCGCGCTTCCGTCGGAAAGAGGGAACAGCGTCTGTACAATTCCCTTTCCAAAGGTCTGGGTTCCAACGATTGTAGCCGCCTCATAGTCCTTAAGCGCTCCGGTAAATACCTCGGAGGCGCTGGCGGAATTACCGTTTACAAGCACTGCGATTGGAATATCCAGACTGTGTCCGTCCTCCGCGTTATAAACTTCTTCCTTGCCGTTCTTATCCGCTACGGTCAGTATGCGTCCCTTGTCCTCCAGGATATAGTCGGCCATGGAAACGACGGTATTCAGCTCACCGCCGGGGTTATTCCTCAGATCCACAATCATCTTTTTCATTCCCTGGGAAGTCAGTTCTTCAATCTTGCTCTTAAACTGGGCATCCGTCACCTTGTCAAATTCAATTACGGAGATAAAGCCGATTTCATCTGATAACATCTTTCCGCTGACCGTCTGAACGTCCACCGGTTTTCTGGTAACGGTGATATCGACGTATTCATTTTCCTCTTCCCGGTAAACTGTGATACTTACATCCGTACCTTCTTCACCCTTGATATAGTTGTTAACCATAATTGTGAGATCCATGCCCGTCACTTCTGTATCACCCACGGCAAATATCACATCGCCCGGGCGGATTCCCGCCTTCTCGGCAGGGCTGTCCTCAAACACGCGGATGATCGTGGCGATTCCGGTCTTCTGGTTCTGGGAGACCATGGCTCCGATACCGCAGTAGGATCCGTTCGTCTCATCCATGAAGCTGGCCAGCTCCTCAGGTGTGTAGTAAACCGCATAGGGATCATTCAGTCCGTAGAGAAAGCCGCTGTAGATTCCGGTTTCCTCTTTCCCTACCTCTATCTTGTCTTCAAACAGATATTTCTTGTCAATGAGCGACTGAAGCTCGCCAATCTTACGGGTGACGCGTTCCATGTCTATCTTTTCGTTTCCCGCCTGGCCGGCCCCGCTTACCTCAGCGCCGGAATTTCCCTGCTCCGCCTGGACCTGGACCTGGTTGTCAATTACACGCCGGCCAAACATATAGATACCGGCCGATGTTCCCACCGTCACAAGGCAGGCAAACGCCGTCACAAGGACGCCGACCATGACGCCTCTCCAGAATTTACTTCTATTATCCATTTCTAATGCCTCCTAAATTTATGGGCTGTAGTAACTATGGGCTTACATACTTTGTCGGATTTACATAACTTCCATTCAGTCGGACGCCGAAATGCAGGTGCGATCCGGTAGAATAACCTGTGGAGCCAACCTTAGCGATGACCTGGCCCTGCTTTACCGTCTCGCCGGCCGATACCAGCAATTGGGAACAATGCATGTAAACGGTAGAAACACCGCCGCCATGGTTCAGCATAATATAGTTCCCGGCAGAATAGCTGTATGTAGAAATTGTCACCGTACCGTCGGCCGCCGCGATAATGTTGCTTCCCGTCGGTGCGCCGATGTCGATTCCCTGATGGTTGGAAGAAGCTCCCGCCGTCGGAGATTCCCTTCCGCCGAAGCCGGATGTGATCCTGCTGCTGGAAGGACATGGCCATATAAACTTAATATTCCCAATACTTACTGTATTATACTTCTGCCCGGCAGCCTCGGCTTTTTTCCTGGCCTCCTCTTCCTGCCTCTTAATCTCCGCCTCTATCTGTTTGATCTTGTCTTCCTGGGCCTTGATGTCTTTTTCATAAGCTTCCACCTGGGCCGTCTTGGAGCCGATCTGCGAATCAACCTTTTTAAGCTCGGCCGATTTCTCATTTACCAGCGTTTCCACGGAATTCTTCTTGCTTGTCGTCTGATCCTGGAGCGCGACCAGTTCCTGCTTCTCTCTCTCTAGCTGCGCCTTGTCCTCCGCAATGCCGTCCTTGATGCCGATGTACTGATCAAGCATCTTCCGGTCATACTCCGAAATCTTTGAGATATACTCGGCCCTGTTTAAAAGCTCCGACATGGACTTGGACTGGAGGAGAAGATCCAGGTAACTGCTGTCGCCCTTCTCATACATGTACTTGATCCTCTTTTTCATGGCCTCGTACTGCTTCTTCTCCACTTCACCGGCCTCGTCAAGCTTTACCGTGGTCTCTTCAATGTTCTTTCCTTTATTGCTGATATCTGTTTCCAGCCTGCTTATCTCCGCATTCAGAGTTTCGAGCTGGGAGTCCAGCTTTCTCACATAGCTTTCCGTATTTGCCTTGAGAGATTCCAGTTCCTTTATGGCCTGTTCCGTCTTCTTTTTCTCCTCCTCGATGGAGGTTATCTTTCCCTTGGCGCTGTCCACGTCTTTCTTGGATGCCCCGTAGACGGGAGCTACAGCCAGGGATGCCAGGAGAATGGCGGCAACCGTTCTCTTTACTGCTGCATTATACCTCATCTTTTGCTCCTTATGCATCTTTCTGCTTATACCTTCAGGTGTTTCCGTATGGTGAAGAAACTTCCGACGAATCCGATTCCCACGCCGAGGGCCACCGCTACTGCGATCATATAGGGGAAAATGGTTTCGATCGGGATAAACTCAATAATGTTGGAAATGATGTTAAACTTCTCAATCATATATTCCACCGCATTCCTGTACAGGAAATATACGCTGAACAGCGGAATCGCCGCACCGGCGAAGCCGATTATGATACCCTCCACAACAAAGGGGGCGCGTATCATAAAGTTGGTGGCCCCGATCAGACGCATGATTTTATTTTCATCTTTTCTGAATGCTGCGGCCGTGGAGATCGTGTTGCTGATCAGGAATACGGCTACCGCCAGAAGGATCGCGATAATCACCGCCGAGATAAGTCCCAGCATCTTGTTGAAATTGGAAAGTCCCGATGCCGTATCGTTGGAATAATTGACTTTCCTAATCCCCGGTATCGTATCCAGGTAGGAAACCACCTTATCCTGATCCGCGATATCTTTCAGGTAAATCTCGTAAGATGCCGAACCGGCCAGGGGATTGTCGTCCGCAAAGCCTTCCGCCAGCTCCTCCACATCCTTAAAGTATTCCTTCTGGAATGTCTCCCAGGCCTCCTGTGCGGAGATATACTTTGTCTCCTTTACCTCGCTCCTTGCACCGATCTCTTTTCCAATTGCAAGAATATCGGCCTCTGCCATATCCTCATCGAAGAACACCGAGATTCCCACCGTTGTCTCCGCATTTTTCACCATATACTGCACATTGGCCACCAGGGCAAAAAACATGCAGAATAAAAAAATACACGCAGAAATAATCGCCGTGGAAGCCAGCGAAAACCATATATTCCTGCATATATTCTTCATACCTTCTTTCAGGCAATATGCAAATGTACTAAGCCTCATATCCTATACCGCCTTTTATTTCATCTTCTGCCACGACTCCGCGGTCCAGAGTGATTACACGTTTTCCCATTCTATTCACAATCTCCTGGCTGTGGGTAACTACGACCACCGTCGTTCCCCTGCAGTTGATCTCTTCCAGAAGCTTCATAATCTCCATGGAATTCTGGGCATCCAGATTACCGGTCGGCTCATCGGCCAGCAGGACCTCGGGTGAGTTAATTAAAGCTCTGGCTATCGCCACCCTCTGCTGTTCACCGCCCGAAAGCTGGTTGGGAAATGATTTGTATTTTGATGAAAGGCCTACCAGTCTCAGCATTTCGGGAACCGACTCCTTGATCGTCCTCGTCGGCACACCAATTACCCGCTGGGCAAACGCCACATTCTCATACACTGTTTTATCTTTCAGCAGGCGGAAATCCTGGAAGACTACTCCCAGACGCCTTCTGTATTTGGGAACATATCTTCTGGGCATCTTTCCCAGATCCATGTCGTTCACCACAATTTTCCCCGATGTGGGCTCCACCTCTTTTAAAAGCAGCTTCATCAGGGTGGACTTGCCGGAACCGCTGCGTCCCATAACGAAAACAAATTCGCCGTCCCGGATCATGATATTGATATTCTTTAAGGCCCGGTTCCCCGCTTTGTATGTTTTGTTGAGATTTGTTATCTCTATCATCTTTCTCGTATCCCTCAATTACAGAATTGCTGCGGCACAGGCACGTAACCCATACCACAGCATTCCCCTTTTCCCTCTTTTAAATTTTCTTTAATAGTCAAGATTCTCCATGTATTTCATGTATTTGACTACCATGAGTGCAATCTTGAAGGTAATGGCATCTTCGAAGACTCTAAGATCCAGTCCCGTGCTCTTCTGAAGTTTATCGAGACGGTAAACCAGTGTGTTCCTGTGGATATAGAGCTGTCTGGACGTCTCCGATACGTTAAGGCTGTTTTCAAAGAATTTGTTGATCGTGGTCAGGGTCTCTTCGTCAAAGTCATCGGGTGACTTCCCGTCGAAGATCTCCTTGATGAACATACGGCAGAGCGGAAGCGGAAGCTGATAGATCAACCGGCCGATTCCCAGCTTGCTGTAAGCTACGACATTCTTTGTACTATAGAAAATCTTTCCTACATCCAGGGCCATCTTGGCCTCCTTGTAGGAACGTGAAACATCCTTAATCTCATTGATGATCGTACCAAAGGCCACATTGACTCTTGTGAGCGCCTCCGTGTTCAGCATATCCACGATCATGCTGGCCGTCTTCTCCAGGTCGTCGTAAGTCTCTCCCGGTTTTACTTCCTTGACTAAAATGATGTCCTTCTCATCCACCGCCGTGATAAAATCCTTCGTCTTTGTGGAAAAGAGGCTTCGCACCGTCTCAAGCGCGTTGACATCCTTCTCGTGCTGTGTCTCAATGATAAAAACGATTCTCTTGACATTAGTCTCAATGTGAAGTTTTTTCGCCCTGTTGTAAATATCTACTAACAGCAGGTTATCAAGAAGCAGGTTCTTGATAAAGTTATCCTTGTCAAATCTCTCCTTGTAAGCAACCAGCAGGTTCTGGATCTGGAACGCCGCCATCTTACCCACCATGTAAACATCGTCACTGCCGCCTCTGGCAAGCAGAATATATTCCAGTTGGTGTTCGTCAAACACCTTAAAAAACTGATAGCCCTGAATTACCTGACTGTCCGCCGGAGAGTCTACAAAAGTCAAAATCGCGCTTTCATACTCCTCAGCACCGGTAAAAGTGGAAGCCAGCACTTTGCCCTCTGTATCGCAAATACTTAAATCCACTCTGGTAATCCCCTTCAAACCCTCAATATTTGTCTGGAGTATCTGATTTGATATCATATCCTTCTCTCCTTTAATTTTATATTGTAACTGTTCGGTACCCTCACAATTACCGCTTCGCGATGCACAAAAACAGCCAAAAACGCTGTTTCGTGCCGTGGGACCCGGGATTTTCATACAGAAGTACATGAAAACACCTAGCGGTACACTACCTTCCGTACAGTCACTTCATATTTTCCCTAA
>CATWBR010000036.1 GCA_958349075.1 uncultured Clostridium sp. | reverse complement strand
ATATCATACCTCTGAAAAAAGGAGAAACACATAATGAAAAAAAATATTATCGTCGGCCAGTCAGGCGGCCCGACCGCCGTGATTAACGCCAGCCTCTGCGGAGTCATCAGGGAGGGGAAAAACCACTCCGGCAAAGTAGGAGCCGTTTATGGCATGATTAACGGAATCGAAGGATTCCTGGCCGGGAAATACATGAATTTGTCGTCGGAACTTAGTGAGGAGGATTTGGATCTTCTCAAACTGACTCCTGCCGCTTACCTCGGCTCCTGCCGGTTTAAGCTTCCCGAAAATCTTTCCGCAGCATTCTATCCCACCCTGTTCCACAAATTTGAGGAACTGAATATCGGATATTTCTTCTATATCGGAGGCAATGACTCCATGGATACCGTGAGTAAACTGTCGCGCTATGCCGCCGGAATCGGCAGCGACATCCGCTTCATCGGAATCCCCAAAACAATCGACAATGATCTCGTGGGGACAGACCACACTCCCGGTTTCGGAAGCGCCGCAAAGTATGTCGGCTCCACTGTCCGGGAGATTACCCTGGATGCCTCCGTTTACCAGCAGAAATCCGTCACCATCGTGGAACTCATGGGACGCCACGCCGGCTGGCTCACCGCCTCCAGCGTCCTGGCCAGAAAACACGAGGGCGATAATCCGCTTCTTATCTATCTGCCGGAGGCCCCTTTTGAATTTGAACAATTTTCCATCGACTTAAAGAAGGCATTCGAAAAGAGTCAGACCGTCGTTGTCTGCGTCTCGGAAGGAATCGCGGATTCGGCCGGACACTTTATCTGTGAATACTCCAATGAGGCCCAGCTCGACACCTTCGGCCATAAGATGCTGACCGGCTGCGGCGAGATTCTGGAAAATTATATCCGCAACCAGTTCGGCGTCAAAGTCCGTTCCGTGGAAGTGAATGTGAGCCAGCGCTGCTCCGGCATGGTAGTCTCCGCCCAGGATATTGAGGAAGCCGCCGAAGCCGGCTCCTTCGCCGTCAAAAACGCAATGGAGGGCGTCAGCGGAATGATGGTGGCGTTCAACCGCACCGGGGACATGCCTTATTCCATGGAGTGCACACTGGCCGACGTCAATGAAATCTGTAATAAAGAGAAAATATTCCCGGCCGGATGGATTACAAAAAACGGAACCGATATCGGGCCGGAGTTCCTCACCTATGTACTTCCCCTGATCCGTGGAGAAGCCGAAAGAAAGATGGAGAACGGACTGCCGCTTTACCTCTACCGAAGATAAACTTTTATTGCTGCTCACGGCGTTTCCCGCCGCGGGCCGCAAACAAAATATAAAAGGAAAGGAAATCTGCCATGACCACAATTACAAAAGAACATGTTCATTTTGCTTTCTCCCCCGCCGTGAAACCGGCACACAGCGTTCCTTCCGGGGACACGGTCCGTTTTGAGACTTATGACTGTTTCTTCAACCAGCTTCTGAGCGAAGGAGCCAATCTCTCAAATATCGACTCCTCCTTGGGCAATGCGGTTACCGGCCCCCTCTATGTGGAGGACGCCGCCCCCGGCGACACCCTGAAAATCGAAATCCTCGATATTGCCATGGGGCCGGTCGGCGTCTGCGGTTCTTTCCCCCAGACCGACTGGGACAACGGTCTTCTGACGGAAAAATATTTCCGCCGTTTTTCAGTCAGGGACGGTGAAGCCGAATTCAACAGCTCCATAAAAATACCGGTTGACCCAATGATTGGCGTTATCGGCACCGCTCCGAAGGAAGGCGAAGTCTCGACAATGACTCCCCTCGATCACGGCGGAAATATGGACTGCACCCAGATTAAGACAGGAACCACACTCTACCTCCCGGTCAATGTCCCCGGCGCCCTTTTATCCATGGGGGATCTTCACGCCGTCATGGGCGACGGTGAAGTCTGCGGCTGCGGCCTGGAGATCGAAGGTGTCGTCACAGTGCGTGTCACGGTCTTAAAAGACTGCCCTCTCCTGTGGCCGGCCGCTGTCACGGACGGACGTTTTATCGTGATCGCCGCAGCCGAAACGGTGGAGGACGCCTGGAAACTGGCCACCCTGCGGATGGCGTCATTTGTCTCTTCCCAGACAGGTCTCACCTACGAGGACACTTCACTTCTTTTAAGCCTCTGCGGAGATCTGGCCGTATGCCAGACCGTCAACCCGATGAAAACGGTGAGAATGGAAATCCCGGTTGGGATTTTTAAGGATAAATAAATACTGTGCTGCCGAAAAAGGGAACCGCCGTTTCATATCATTCCTATGAACGGGGGTTCCCTTTTCTACTGCCTGTTTTTCCTGTGTTTTTGTAACATGATCTATCTTGCCCTATATCAGTGTCCCCGCTGTTTTACTCAGTAAGTTCCCTGACCTCGATTCCGCTGTAGAAAAAGGACAGAATGTCTTTGTATGTCTTTCCTTCCTTTGCCATCTGCTGGGCGCCGTTCTGGCTCATCCCGACGCCGTGGCCGTAGCCGCCGCCCCAGATCGTAAAGGTCCTGGTGCCCTTCTCCTCGTCCCTCGCCGTCTCATCCACCGCAATAAAGGCACTCGGCAGGGACGACCAGTCCGTCATTGTGGAACCGTCATTTTTCTTATAAACAAGTTCCGGTGCACCCAGTGTGTTCCGGATTTGGGTCTGGCCCTTCAGGACTTTTTCCCCGTCGCTTCCGACCACCTTCACGGTTTTTGCAATTCCGCCCGTGCCACGCTCGGTCACAAAGAGCGCCTGAATCGTGCCGATACCATCTATCTTCTCGGCCAGTTTCTTGTTGGTAACCGTCGTAGACCAGCGGTACATCGAATATCCGGAGTCGTAATTCTTTGTCCCCTGTCCCTGTATAAACGGCACGAAAGCTTCGTTTGTCGTCAGGTCATCCATGCTGCCGTCCTCGGTTAAGGGAATTCCCTTCAGGTAAGGAACATCCTTTATATCGGCTCCCCAGATCGTACCGTCGGTGGAATAACCGCAGGAGGTGGAGAAATAATAGGTCTCCGCCGGGGTATCCCCGTAAAATACCATCTCGCCGTCCGTCTCCTTGACGGCCAGATCGGTTCTCTCGTTGGATTCAATATTGTTATATACCTGATAATTGGTGCTGTCGTCCACATGGGCGCCGTACTGGCTGTAGGCATTGGCCTGAATCTGCCGGTAGGCATAAGTCCTGGCGCAGACGGCCTGGGCCTTCAGCGCCTCAACCTCATAGGAGGAAGGCATCTCACTCGGCACCACCCTGGTCAGGTAATCCTCCACATCGACCTCGTTGAGAAGCAGGAGTCCTTTCGATTCACGGCTGATTTCAAAACAGCCGAAATATTCCGGCGTCCCCTGCTGCCTGCTGACGCTCAGCACTTTTATCCCCTTCTGCCGATCCTCCGGCTCTACCGTGATCCTGCCCTTAGTCAGACGTTCGTCATCCTTTTTGATGACCAGTTCACTGCCCGCCTCAATCCGTTCCGTAGTATCGCCGTACTCCACCGTCAGCGGCGTATCGGCCTTCAAAATTACCTGTTCGTGGAAAATCGAGGAAAATCCCTTATCCATGATAAGAACCCGGATGTTCTTTGCCGAGAAGCTCTTCACCAGCAGGGCCGCGCAGATCTTCTTATCGGCCACCACGAATTTCTCCAGATTATATCCTACCAGAATATCTTTTTTCCTCTGTTCCTTTACCACTCCGTATGTCTTATATACCTTGAAGTCTTTATCGAGGCGCACCTCTCCGTATCCTTCAATCTCAATCGTATCATCGCGGACCGCCAGAACCTTCCCCTCGATCGTGTCCGTTTTCAAAGACAGCTTTTTAATCTTTCCCCTGCTCAGGGAGATATCCGCCAGCACGCCGCTCTCCTGCTCTTCCACCTCCTTAGCCAGTGGAAATTCCCGGACAATGGTGCCTATGTAGAGATTCATCTTATCCCGTTCACCCGCCGCCAGCCACACATTCCTGTACACGACATCCTCCGATACCTCTTCGGAAAGGTGTATCATCTCGCCGTTTCTGGCCAGGACACGTATCTCACGGTCAATGTAGGAATCCATGGAGAGTCCTTCAAATCCCATGATGCCCTCGCTCGTGTATGCGGTCCAGGGCGCCGCCTCCTTTACATTGTCAGGAGTTCCGTAAAGCAGGAGATCCACTTCCTTAACCTCCTGCTCCCTGTCGGCCGCTTTCAGGAACGACGGATAAAAGAGCCACCACGCCTCCTTCGGCATCGGCTTGTTATACTTCTTCCTGGAAACACCCAGAGCCTGTGACAGCCCCTTTGACACCTGTTCCGCCGCGAATGCCGCTTCCCCATATGTAAGAGCTGAGGAGGCGTAGTCATCCTCCGTTACGGTCCCCTCCTCAATCAACCCTTGTTCCAGCAGGTAATCGATGTATTTCGCCGACCAGTCCTCCTGCATCCTTGCGGGAAGATGGGAGCCGTTCTCCTTCTGGGAGGACAGGCAGCCGTCTTTGTCCGTCAGCGCGAGCGCCATGGCTTTGGATGCCATGGCGCGGGAAATGTAATTATCTGCTGTATCGAGTTTGACAATTATGATAATCAGGACTATCACAACTGCCGGAATCAGGAAAGCCCAGTAAACCATCTTCTTTGATCTCATAAAAATCCTTTCCCGGACAGCGCCTCATTATTAATTGGCAGCGAAAAGTCCGCAAAGCGCTTTTCGTTGTTATTTAATGAACTTACCGTTTTTTTCGTCAATATGATCCAAATCCCTGTAATCTTCCGTCGCCATGGACAGGTTCTTATTCCTGAGTGAAAAATGGACCGCCCTGGCAATCAGATCATAGATTACCGCGAATGCCGGAACCGCAATAATCATTCCGACAAACCCGAAAAGCCCTCCGAACAGCAAAATGGAAAACAGGACCCAGAAACTGGAAAGCCCCGTTGAATCACCAAGAATTTTCGGTCCCAGGATGTTACCGTCAAACTGCTGGAGAAGCAGGATAAATATAAGAAAATAAATACATTTGACCGGACTTACAAGCAGTACCAGGAAACCGGTCGGTATCGCCCCGATGAACGGACCGAAGAACGGAATGATGTTCGTCACTCCGATAATGACGCTGATCAACAGGGTAAACGGCATCTTCATAAGCGATGTTCCGATAAAACAGATGATACCGATGATCAGGGAATCCACCAGCTTTCCGATGATGAATCCGCCGAACATCTTGTTCACAAAGCGGAGCTCCTCCACCACGCTGTTTGCCCACTTGAGGTTGAGGCAGCCATAGATAATCTTTTTGCCCTGAGCTGCCAGGGTATCCTTGATGTTCAAAAGATAGACCATGACAATCAGACCGATGAGCCAGTTCTTAACAAACACCAGAAGGCTCAGGACGCTGCTGGAGACGCCCGTCAGGAATTCGCCAAGCCTCGTCATGTCAATATTGGTAAAGGACTGTTCAAGCCAGCTTTCCGCCATCTGTACCCCGTTCTGCAGGTTGCTGAGCACCATCTCTTCAATATCCGGATTGTCGGCCAGGACCTGGCGTATCCAGGAATATAGGTTCTGCAGATAGGTCGGGAACGAATCCCTGATACCCGCAAGGCTCTCAAGCATCTGGGGAATCAGCATCTGGAACAGCCCTGCCACAACTACCAGGACAAGTGACACGCTGGCCGCCGTCCCGACTGCCTTTGCGATGCCCGTCACATGCTTCTCCTCCTTCCACACCTTCAGAAGTTTCAGCTTAACGGCATTTGTCACCCGGTTGTAAATCGGGGTTGTAAGATAGGCAAGCACCGCACCGTAAATAATTGGTGCGACAATTCCGATAATCAGATGTATAACCTTTGCCAACTGATCCCAGTACTGGATACAGTACCAGAACACGATGCAGATCGCAATCACGGTAACCGCCGTAAGACCGGTGTAAAGGTAACGCTTAAATTCATTATTTTTCATGTTATTCCCTCGTCCGTATTTATTCACCACCAGTATACAGGAAGTCCTCCATATTTGGCAAGTAATATCATGTAAAGATTTCTTAACAAAAAGTAAACAACGGGCAAAATCATGCTCCATGATTTTCATCGGCAGGAAAAGTAAAAGCAGCGATTGCTCGCTGCTTTTTATCGTTTGTAACCCCAAAATGCCGGCTCTTACAGTATTGACGCCTAGCTCTGCTAGGTGGGCAACCTCACTTAGGCTTCTGCCTTCCACTCATAGGAGGCCTGACATCCGCTTAAAAATATTGGAATCCCGTTATGTCCGATGTAGGTTCAAAAAAAGTAAGAGTTGTCGAGCATCCCAGGAGTTACAAATGCTCTTATTCATTGGGACGGAAAGCTTTATCTGTTAAGCTTTTCATCTTTTGATACCGTTATTATACACCAGTTCCCTGTGTTTTTCAAGTTCCATTTACTGGCCCTAATCTTAAGGTTTTCTTGTTTTTCATCTTCCGCCCTTTATTTCCAGTGTCTTCCGTTTAAATAATAAATCTGAAATCCGGTTATTTTATCGTTCCACTCCGTCTTTCGAGACTCTCGCATACACCAGTTTTTTAGCCTGCGGCCTAGCGTCCGAGAATTGGTAGGAGGAAATAATTTTTGCCTTGGCAGGGCCGAACAGGCTCTCCTCAGAAGCATACAACGTTGCAAGCGGTTCCCCCTTTTTTACATAATCACCATATTTTTTATAAAGAATGATTCCGGCCGCATTGTCGATCACATCCTCTTTGGTGCTCCTTCCGGCTTTCAGAAGTACCGAGGCGGTTCCGCACCCTTCCGTATCCATGTGGGAGACGTATCCTTCTTCCGGCGCCTCCACAGTCCTGCCATACGGCGCCTTCTCAAACTGTTCCGGATGATCGATGAAGGAGACGTCGCCGCCCTGTGCCTTGACCATCTTTTTAAATGTTTCAAAAGCGCTTCCGTCCTCCAGCGCCTGTTCCGCCATCCGATAGCATACCCCGGCATCTCCCCGGCCTGCGGTATGCAGCATCTCGGCTGCCAGCCTGAGGCAGACTTCCCGCAGATCCTCCGGTCCTTTTCCTCTCAGCGTGTCTATCGCTTCAATCACTTCCAGTGAATTGCCGATAGCAAAACCAAGCGGCACATCCATGTCCGTGATCAGGGCCGAACAGGAGCGGCCGGCTCCATTGCCAATCGCCACCATCTTCTCTGCGAGCGTGACGGAGTCGTAAAGCGTCTTCATGAATGCCCCGCTTCCCGTCTTGACGTCCAGGACAATCCCATTGCTCCCGGCCGCCAGTTTCTTGCTCATGATGGAGGATGCAATCAGCGGTATGCTGTCCACGGTTGCCGTTACATCGCGCAGCGCATAAATCTTTTTATCTGCCGGAACCAGGTTGCCGCTCTGCCCCACCACTGCAATCCCTGTTTTCTTCACAATCTCGAAAAATGTTTCGATTGGTATGGAGGTCTTAAATCCCGGGATCGCCTCCAGCTTATCAATGGTGCCTCCCGTATGCCCAAGCCCCCGGCCCGACATCTTCGCAACCTTCACTCCGAGCGATGCCACAATCGGGCCGACAATCAGGGTAGTCTTATCTCCCACGCCTCCGGTGCTGTGTTTATCCGCTTTAAATCCTTCTATCGGTGAAAGATCCACCATATCTCCGGAATGGGCCATCTCAAGTGTCAGACGCGTCGTCTCCTCATCGTCCATCCCATTAAAGCAGATCGCCATCAGCATGGCCGCCATCTGGTAATCCGGAATCTCACCGTTTACGAATCCCTGAACCATGAACCGGATCTCCTCCCGGTCAAGCTTCTCATTCCTTTTCTTTTTTTCAATCAGATCATACATTCTCATAAGCCGGCTTACCTCTCTTTCATTTTGAACATTACACCAGATTCTCAGGCCCAAAGCTTTCGGGCAGAAGTTCTTCCAGCGTATAGGTTCTGTAATCGTCCGACGCTCTCGCCACAATCACCAGGAAATCGGACGGACGGCAAAATTCCCTCATCACCTGACGGCAGATTCCGCACGGCGCACAGTACTGTTCCGTCTTCCCGTCTTTTCCTCCGCATATCGCAATCGCCCTGAACTCCCGCCGCCCCTCGCTGACCGCTTTAAAAAATGCCGTGCGTTCCGCACAGTTCGTCGCGGGATAGGAGGCATTCTCAACATTGACGCCCGTATAAACCGTTCCGTCCATGCAAAGAAGGGCGGCCGCCACATGAAAATGGGAATAGGGCGCATAGGCAGAGGGGAGCCTTTCAAAGGCCGCATCGAGAAGAGCCTTTATCGCCTCTTTTGTAAGTTTCTCCTGAGGTTTGCCGTTCCCGGCCTGTATTTTCCGTATTGTCCGTTTCTCCGCCATCTTTCTTCCTCCACCTTATAAAATTAATAACCAGCAGTGCAATGACTGCAAATGCAATATATCCGTAGATCGGGTACAGTACACCGATCAGGCTGCCGAATCCCAACTGGCTCGCCGCCCAGGCTGCAACTCCCAGAAGAGAAGAAAACACCTTTTTGTGCCTCTCTATACGGGCAAACCGGCAGAAATACCGTGGAACCGGGGTAAAAACCGACATTGCCGCTCCAAACATGGCTCCCAGAAGAAATATAGCACAAATCCATGAAAAAACGGGGTGAACCATCTTTGCCAGTGTCAGGATCGGCAGCTCCGTCTCCGTCGCCGCACTTCCCGAATGCATGGCAAAAACCAGGCAGAGACCGATGATAAACAGGAGAACGCCTCCTGCAATCACACCGCGGATTGCAGGTTTCTTAGATTCGTTTGCCAGGCCGAGGGGCGCAAGCGCTCCGATGGCACAGAAAAAATTATAAGAGGTAAAATTGGCGGCGGCGATTCCCCAGCTTCCCAGTAGCGGATTGGATGCGGCCTTTGGCGATACAGCTATCCGGCCAATCCCATTCTTCATGATTACGATCAGGGCCGTGACAATTGTCAGAGTCACCAGGATCGGGACTACGCGGCCGAAGGTCTTCACCACCGCCTCCACTCCGCCGAGCGACACGGCGGTCACAAGCGCACAGAACACGGCGCTTCCCACGATTCTGGCCGTATGGCTGCCGGTCAGGTTCTCAATCAGGGTACCGGCTCCGGAAGCCATAACCGTATAAATTCCAAACATAAAGGTAATCTGTACCGCCCCGATCGCCGTGCGCAGCCACGGAAGTTCCGCCGGCATCACCACCCGGTCCATCTCCCCCGTCCCGCTCATCCCGGCCGTCAAAAGCAGTATGATTCCCAACGACGTCAATATAAAGCATGCCGCAAACAGACCGGCGATTCCCTGTATTCCAAAGCAGCCGAAATACTGCCATAACTCCTGTCCCGAGACAAATCCCGCTCCGAGAAAGCAGCCCATAAACGTGGCGCAAATCTGCCGGGTTCCTATCTTATCCATAATATCTTCCCCTAAATTAACATATCTAATATTATGATACGTTTAAACAGCCTGTAAGGCAAGCATTTTTTGCGCCCGATTCCGTCACTCGCCTCGTCAGGAAACTTCTGCAAAAAATGCGGGGACAGACCGTTTATCCGGTCCTCCCCGCTGTGTCGTCCTTCCGGCATGGAACTGCTTAAGCCGGTTATGCTTCTTCCTTTATAATCTTCACCACCCTGCTGGTGCCCAGCCTGTCGGCTCCCAGCTCCATGAAATGCTCCGCATCCTCCAGGGAACTGATTCCTCCTGCCGCTTTAATCCTGATTCCGTCGCCTACGCAGGCGGCAAAAAGTTTAATATCGTCAAAAGTGGCGCCTGCCGTGGAAAAGCCGGTGGAAGTTTTAATATAATCAGCCTTTGCCTCCGTCACAAGACGGCACATAATCCTCTTCTCCTCCTCCGTCAGAAGGCAGGTCTCGATGATTACCTTAAGGATATTGCCTGCGCAGGCTTCTTTGACCGCCTTAATCTCATGCAGGATTTTCTCCTCATTTCTGTCTTTCAGATCACCGATGTTAATCACCATATCGATCTCATCGGCGCCCTCCTCAACGGCTGTTTTTGTCTCAAATACCTTGACCGCCTCGGTGTTATATCCATTCGGGAAACCGATGACCGTACAGATACGCATTCTGCCGCCCACATACTCCTTTGCCTGTTTTACGAAGGAAGGAGGGATGCACACGGATGCCGTCCCGTATTTAACTGCATCGTCGCAGAGTTCTTGAATCTGCGCCCATGTGGATTCCGGATGAAGCAGGGTGTGATCCACCGCTGCCAGTATTTTTTCTCTGTTCATGTTAACTTCTCCCCGTTCTGTTAAATAATTTCTCCGATAAAGCTCTCGCCGGCCGTCTCTCCCGGAACATCGAGATAATCCAGGATGGATGCCGCGATGTCGGCAAATGTCTTTCTCGTTCCCAGGTTTACCCCCTCTTTCACAGGCGGCCCTGCAATCACGAGCGGCGTATACTCTCTGGAGTGGTCTGTGGAAGGCGTGCTGGGATCGCAGCCGTGATCGGCCGTAATCATCAGAATATCGTCTTTACCGAGCATCGCAAGGAGCTCCGGCAGACGCCCGTCAAAATAAGTCAGGGCCTTTGCATAACCCTCCACGTCATTCCTGTGTCCATAGAGCATATCGTAATCCACCAGGTTCGTAAAGCAGATTCCGTTAAACTCCTTCTTGGCGTAGGCAAGCGTCTTGTCAATGCCGTCCCCGTTGTTCACGGTGCGCACCATATCCGTCACGCCGCTTCCGGCAAAGATATCATTGATTTTACCGACTGCCAGAACATCTTTTCCGGCATCCTTCATATAGTTAAGCATGGTAGCCTTAGGCGGCACCAGAGAATAGTCATGGCGTCTGGAAGTCCTGTTAAACGGAAATTCTCCCTCAAACGGGCGGGCAATCACACGGCCTACGCCGAATTTACCGGTGCAGAGACGTCTCGCTATCTCACAGTAACGGTAAAGCTCCTCAATCGGGACAAGCGATTCATGGGCTGCAATCTGAAATACGCTGTCCGCCGACGTATAAACGATCAGCGCTCCCGTTTTCAGATGCTCCTCGCCGTAGTCCTTGATGACCTCTGTCCCGGAGTACGGCTTATTGCAGAGAACCTTTCTTCCCGTCTCTTTTTCGAATTCATCTAAAAGTTCCCTTGGGAAACCGTCCGGAAAAGTTGGGAGCGGCTGCTCGGAAACAACGCCCGCAATCTCCCAGTGGCCGATCGTCGTGTCCTTTCCTCTGGATTTCTCCGTCATTCTGGCAAAGGCTCCGGACGGGGACGCACTTCTTTCACGGCAATCAACGCCGTCAATATTAAAAAATCCCAGTTTCTGCATATTAGGCATGGAAAAAGAGGAACTCCGGGCCGCCGCCGCAATTGTGTTGCTGCCTGCGTCACCGTAGTCGGACGCATCCGGCATCTCTCCGATTCCCACGCTGTCCAGTACAATTAAAAATATACGTTTCATATCATTTACCTCTTTTCTGTATTATGAGCACACGGCCGGGTCGACAAGCCGCCATTATCATTTCACAACTACAAGTATATAACAGGTTGGCTGGGTTGTCACTAAAATAGTTTAATTGTGATGTGAGGATGCCTCTTTCATCAAGTACGGAGGGAGGTGTTGCCGCGTCCATCATGCAGTCGTGGTACTTGTGATAATTCAGCGCCTTGAACGCTCCCGTTTGGCAATGCACATATCGCAGAAGTGAAATAGAACAAATCAGCCACCGCAGGCCTGGCGGAATGGCGATAACCTACGCGCTTCAGTCCCGGTCATAACCTGCCCGTGGGGAAGAAGGGAGAAAAAGATTCCGGAGGGAACCTGGGAGTTCATCGGCACTTACCGAGGTTTTTTCGAGGTTAGTGTCCGTTATGTACTCCAAAGAGCGCAAGCGTTTCCCGCAGGAACTTTTTCTGCCCGGATTCCCCAGCCGCGACAACCTAAACTCCGGGACTGAAGACTCATAATCCCTCTCTCCATTCCGCTCCCCGGCTGTCACCGGCGGCGTTCGCATTTCTCTTGTCTTTTCCCGCAGTCTCTGCTAAGATTATTGGCAGTTTACATCATTTTCACTCTGAAAACTTTTTTGAAGTCATCCGGAGAGGCACGTCGTTTATATAAGTGAGACGGATAAGAAAGGGGGCGATCCTATTAATGCGGAACAGCAGTTGGAACAATGGATAAACCAATATCAGAATTTAATATATTCAATCTGCTATAAGTTCACAGGCAACTATTTTGATGCCGAGGATCTGACCCAGGAGACTTTTCTTTCCGCTTATAAAAGCATGGCCTTCTTCGATGGCAGCAACGAGCGGGCTTGGCTTTGCAAAATCGCCACCAACAAAAGCCTCGACTATCTGAAACGGGCAGGCAGAAAATCAGTACCCACTGAAGACGTCTATTTTACTGCCATCGCTGCGCCTGATTCAGTGGAAGAGAAATGCCTGGAAAAGGAGGTACGACAGAAGCTCTATGACTGCTGTCTCGCCCTCAAACCTCCTTACCGGGAGGTGGCCCTTGACTATTATTATCATGAGATGGAAATCAGTGAGATTGTAGCTAAGACAGGAAAAAACATAAAAACATTGCAGACCCAGATTTACAGGGCAAAGGGAATGCTGAAAAAACTCTATGGGAAGGAGGAACCGGCATATGGAAAAACAGCACATCGATCCGAAGCGGTTTAAGGAAAACCTGACGCAGGAAGAATGCGCCCACCTTGCATCATGTCCGTTCTGCCGTGAACGGTTTGCCGATTATATCGAGACGCAGGAACTTATCACAACGCCCAAACATTTAAAATCCGATATCCTGGAACGGAGCAGGAATTTAGACGTACAGCTTATCGCAGGCACGAACCATCTTTCCAAACGGCTGCAGTTGTTTTATTTCAGCCTTAAGGTAGGTGCCGCAGTCCTGTGCGCGCTGACTATGCTGACCATCCTCCCCGGACTTTCCAGGGCAATAAGCGCAAGGCAGGATGCGGCTGCAAGACAAAGCCATGCAAGATCCGAAAGCCAGTGGTACTACTATGACACAGTAAATTATTTAACGGAACAGTTGGGAAAACTGTCCAATATCAATATGGAGGTATTTAAGAATGACAAAAAAGAAAAGTAAATTATTGACTTTCTGCTGGTCCCTGATTCCCGGCGCCGGAGAAATGTATCTTGGATTTTTTAAACAGGGGATCAGCCTCATGGCAATCTTTGCGGTGTTACTCGGAATATCAGGTTTTTTACAGCTCAGCTTCCTGACCTTCCTGTCACCGATTGTCTGGTTTTACAGTTTCTTTCACACTAACAATCTGAATTCATTAAGCGATGAGGAATTCTACAGTCTGGAGGACGACTTTATTATTCACTGGAATGACATCTCCCCCAACCAGGATGCCGTTAAGAAACATTACAAGCTGGTGGCAGGCTGCCTGATTTTCTTTGGAATCAGTATTCTGTGGAAGCTGTTCTCAAGACTCTTGTTCTGGTACATCATTCCGGCCCTCTACCTGACCGAGGAGGTGTCGGAGCTGATCCGCTTCATTACCAACACCGTGCCTCAGGGTGTTGTGGCAATCGCCATCATCATTGCGGGCCTCTATCTGATTAAGGGAAAACACGATGAACTCAATAAAGATAACCCGGATATCCCGAGCCCGCCTTATCTTGAGCATAAAGGAAACTAGGCAAAAAACCGTGTGGCAATTTCTGCCCCACGGTTTTTTTCATGCATTCCAGGCGCCGGACAGCAGGAGTTTCTCAAGATCCTCCACACTTTCTGCCAGATGCTTTGCTCCGGCTCCCATAAGCTCCTCAGGAGAGCCGTAGCCGTACAGAACTCCGATGCAGTCAATTCCATTCTCTGCAGCGCCTAAAACATCATGTTTCCTGTCTCCCACCATAATCACGGGTGTGACGGCCGGATCGGCACCCAGGCGCTTCAGTGTATACTCAATTACATCCCCTTTTTTTACCCGGGTTTCTTCCATATCCGCGCCTCCCACCAGCTTAAAAAAGGAAAGCAGACCGAAATGCTTAAGAATCTGTTCTGCGAAAATCTCCGGCTTGGAGGTGGCCACGGCCAGCGTAAAGCCCGCCCTATTTAAGTTTCCGAGCATCTTTTCCATCCCCGGGTACACTTTATTTTCAAACATTCCCTGCTTCGTAAAATATTCGTGGAATACAGGGATTGTCTCCCTGGCGTCCTTCACGGTAAAACCGTAGAACTCGACAAAGCTGTCCACCAGAGGAGGGCCGATAAAAGGACACAGGCTGTCTAAATCGTTTTCCTCTATTCCGTATGCTTTCAGGGAATACTGGACCGCCTTTGTGATCCCTTCCTTCGGATCCGTCAGCGTTCCGTCCAGATCAAACAGTATGATTTTCTCCACTTTTCTTTCCCTCCTTTTGTTACTGTCCACTGCCTTTACAAATACGGAAAGAAAGGCGGTACAGCCCGTGCCATACCGTCTTTCCTTCATCACGATGCTTTCGCATCCTGTTATTTCAGTTTTCTATCAGCCTAATTCATCAACCACTTTCTGAATGGCAGCAAGTGCGTCGTCAGGAAGCTTATCGTAGCCTTCTTTGGCCACTTCAAATGCTTTGATCTCATTGACGCGGTCGTTCATACGTGCCTTTAACTGGCCAACATACTCCGGATCTTCCATGTTCGGGATAAATCCTTCCCAATCCAGAATTTCGATATCGGAGAACGGACCCCATTTGTGGAACTGTGCCTTTTTCTCCACGATTGCTTCGAGAATGCCGAGGGTATCGGCCGGTTTTACCTTCTTGCCCATAAAATCACCGGTATTGACGATGTAACAGTCTACATTCTTTTCTTCCACCAGTTTCTTGAACTTATCGTAGTCATTGGACAGCGGATACGTACGAAATGGGTTTGCATACGGTACTACAACCAGCTTGTTCGGATCTACACCGGGAGCCAGGCGCTCGGCGGAGGAACGTTTGGTAGCCAGGGTTGCGCCCATAACGGATGCTAAGGATGCGCCCTTCAATTTTACTACCGGCGGGATGGTCGGGTCTTTCATGATCCAGAAGATCGCATTGACAGGGGAATCAACCTTGTCTACACGGTTCGGGGACCAGAGTTTGGACTTGATGGCACGTCCGTTACCGTTACGGATGTCTTCCGTCACTAACTGAATCTTTCCGTCCTCATCAAGTGTTGCGGAACAGTTCTGTGCCGTCAGGAGGTATTTGTTGTCCTCACATCCGGTTGGGTAATCGGCTGTCTTATCAAAGTATGTCGGCTCCAGGGCAACGGATGCGCAGGTATCTGTGTTGATAACGAACGCGTCGTCATGGAGAACTTTAATCTCATATTTTCCGCCATGTTTTGCATGGGTCAGAGTGGATTTACCGGAACCTGACAGGCCGTAAACAGAAGCCACATACTTGCTGCCGTCTGCCAGTGTGTATTCTTTCTGGCCGCCGTGGCAGGATGCGTAACCGTTGCGGTTGGCAATTGCCCATGCCATTGTAAGCGTTCCCTTCTTGTGCTCGCCAAAGTATCTCATACCAAGGATGCATGCACAGTTCGTCTCTGTGTTAAAGTAGCACAGTGTCTTCTTCTGCGGATCGGACAGGCAGTCTAAGGATACGTTCGGGCGGTCGGAACCGTTCCACTGCGGATCGGAGAAGATATAGATATCGGCTTCCCTGCCGTCTCCAACCGGTTTGGAATCCTTATACATTCTTACATATTCGTCGGACATATACTGGAAATTGAGCATCCAGTTATACATGATATTCTCTTCGCCCTCAGGAATCATCAGATGAGCCTTAACCATAAATTCAGGATCCAGGCCTACAAATACTTCTGCATGATACATTGTTTTCCAGCGGGACTCATAAATGGCGTCCATGGCTACGAGATCCAGAGCCGCACAATCTACACCTGGCTCACCTGCGATACGGCGTGCTGTTGCATAACGTCCGGTGATGGCTCCATCGTTAAATAACAGTACTTTCGCATCCTTCTCCAGGCCAAACTCCTCACCCCTGTATACCGGCATATCGGTTACAACAGTTCCGGGAGAATTCTTTGCTAATTCATACGCTTCTTTCAAGGTGTTTACTTTCACCACATTATTTCCGTAGAAAGCTGCTTCAATGATGGATCTTGTCTTAGAAAAACCCGGCTTACCTGCGCCGATCTCACTAATTGGGTAGTACGCTTTTGTTGACATCTTAGTCCTCCTTTATACTGCACCTCAAATTTGCCTCAATTATCTCACTTTGTTAAACAAAAGTCAATGCCTGGCCTCATAAAATTATTATTAAGGTTATTATAAAATTTTTAGTAAAGCGCTCTGTTTTTTACGGTTTATTTTATGTACATTGACCAGCCGTTTTTCTCATGAACCGTCATTAGTTACAAATTCACGGCCCATTTTACTTGACATAATGACACCTGGTTGAAAAT